>NZ_CAXIBN010000016.1:0-28965 GCF_964021735.1 uncultured Wocania sp.
TTGAGAGAAAGTAACTTGTGCTATTAATAAAAAAATGGCACTTATGAGAGTAATTTTTTTCATCAGATTTGAGAGTTTTAATGAATTTTTATGCGGCTAATATATAATAATAATTAAAAAAAACTCCATGAAGTGCAAAAAAAATCGATAAAATGCAATAATGATATAGATTGCATTTGCTTAAATACTAGTAAAATAGCCCGTTTAATGACTTTATGCTTAATAAATAAAAATAAGGGTTAAATAGGCTAAAAATATCTACCTTTAAATAAATCATATTGTTATGCGTGTATTTTTCTTATTATTACTAGTGCTTTTTATTACAAATTGTAAAGAATCCGAACCTTTTACATTTAAGGTTATGACATGGAATATTTTACATGGGGCCAACGATATTCCAAATGGTAAAGAAAATGCCATTGCAATTATAAAAGAGATTAATCCAGATGTTGTATTAATGGTAGAAACCTACGGTTCTGGGAAAGAAATTGCAGAGGTTTTAGGATATAACTTTCATTTAATAGCACTCGAAGGAACTTCATTAGATGATAAAGGTACTAACTTGTCGATTTTTTCAAAGTTTCCTTTTGGAGATCGTATAGACACTGATTATCCTTTTTATTTAGGAGGAAGGGAAATTATTGTCAATAATCAAAAAATTAGATTTTTTTCTAATTGGTTTCATTATTTACCGTGGAATGATGCACCTGAAAAAATGGGTAAAACAGTTGAAGAATTACTAGCATGGGAGAATAATGGGAAACGTAATGAAATGATACAAAAAGTATTACCATACATTAAGCGGTATGCCAAAGAAACAGATTCAATACCTATGATTTTTGGAGGAGACATGAATACACCTTCGCATTTAGATTGGAATGAAAATACTAAAGCATTACATAATAATTTGGTTGTTCCATGGAGGGCAACAAAGGTTTTGGAAGACATGGGATTTATAGATTCTTTTAGAGTTTTAAAACCAGACCCTATGTCTAATCCCGGAATTACATGGGATGTAGAAGGGAAAGAGGATTCTCATAGAATAGATTACATTTTTTACAAGGGGTCTAAGTTAAAAGCCATAAAATCAGAAACATATAATGCCTTCTTTAATAAGCCTATCAAAATAAATGATAAAGAGATTATTTTTCCTTCAGATCATGGTTTTGTAGTAACTAGTTTTCAATTATAAAAAACTAATAGATTTATTGTTATTGGCTTTTCGAGTTTTATTTTACTCATTTTATGCATTAAAATAGCCTTTTTAAATAATTATTAGTATAAATTGTATTACAAAAAGCAATCAAATATGTGGTTAGAGGTGCATGCATCCTTTATCTTTGTTAATCAAATTAACTAAATATGCAAATAATTTATCGTTTAGTACTTATACTTATTTTGTTAAGTAGTTGCAATGAAAAAAACAAGACATTTTCAGAATCAGAAATAGCAATTCTTCCTCAACCATCTTCTGTGGTTTTAGGTAAATTCTCATTCGAATTAGAGGATAGCATGACCATTTATGCTGATACTAAAGAAGCTAAAATGGCAGGTGATTATTTTATTACATCTTTTAAAAATTCTATAAAAATAAATCTTCAGAAAACCGATAAAGAAAATGCAGATATTATATTTAAAGAAGACACCTCTCTAAATGATGATGAGTACAATTTAAATATTGTTCCAAAACAAATAACAGTTAATGCCAATGGATATGGAGGTTTTTTCTATGGAGTGCAAACCATAAAACAGCTACTGTCAAAAGAAATTCCAGAAAGACTAAATGAAGCTAAATACTTAATACCTACAGTTAATATTAAAGATAAACCACGTTTTAAATGGCGGGCTTATATGTTGGATGAGTCACGATATTTTCATGGGGAAAAGTTTGTAAAGCAAATGCTAGACCAAATGGCATTGTTAAAAATGAATGTATTTCATTGGCATTTAATTGATGATGCTGGGTGGCGTATAGAAATTAAAAAATATCCTTTGTTAACAGAAATTGGAGCATTTAGAGCAGACAGTGAAATTGAAACTTGGAAAAGCGGAAAAACTTCAGGGAAACCTCATGGAGGTTTTTATACTCAAGAACAAATAAAAAATATAGTAGCTTATGCAGCAGAAAGAAATATTACTATAGTTCCAGAATTTGAAATGCCTGGGCACTCTAGTGCAGCCATAGCGGCTTATACTTGGTTAGGTACTGCAGGAATAGATATTGATGTGCCTATTAAATTTGGACGTTTATATGATAATTATGATGTTACAAAACCTGAGGTAATTAAGTTTATAAAAGATGTATTAAACGAAATGTTCGAATTGTTCCCTTCAGAAGTTATCCACATAGGCGGTGATGAAGTAGGCTATAAAGTTTGGGAAGAATCAAAATCTGTTCAAAAATACATGAAAGAACAGGGCATTAAAACACCTGCCGATTTACAAATTGATTTTACCAATAAAATATCTCAATTTATGGAGAAAAATGAGAGAAGAATGATGGGCTGGAATGAGATTTTGGGGAAAAATATCCATCAAGGTTTTGAAGAAAAGAAACATGATAAAGAAGCCGAAACCGAATTGGCCAAAAATGTGGTGGTACATTTCTGGAAAGGAGATTTAGATTTGGCAAGAGATGCTGCTAAAAAGGGTTATGATATAGTAAACTCGTTGCATAGCAATACCTACTTAGATTATAATTATAAGTCTATTAGCTTAGAGAAAGCCTATGGCTTTAATCCTATTCCAGATGGTTTAGAGGAGCAATATCATAAAAATATATTAGGTTTAGGATGCCAAATGTGGAGCGAATGGACACCAACTAATCTTGATGTTGAGAGACAAACATTTCCAAGAATTGCAGCTTATGCAGAGGTAGGCTGGACGCAACTAGAAAATAAAGATTATAAGAGTTTTAAACGAGCTCTTAAAAAAATACAAAAACATTGGGATAGTTTGGAAATCAATTATTTTAAAGATGTTGAGTAAAACTAAAGTTTGAAAGCTTATGATTAGAATATCAAATAAAATAGGAATAGTTCTTTTCCTTTTTATGGCTATTATTTCATGTAAATCAGATAAAAAAGAAGTTGAAATCGTTAAAGAAAAACCTAATATCATTTTATTTATGATAGATGATATGGGTTGGCAAGATACCTCTGTGCCGTTTTGGAAAGAAAAAACAGTGTTTAACAACCGCTATCAAACACCAAACATGGAGCGACTT
This sequence comes from uncultured Wocania sp., assembly GCF_964021735.1. NCBI lineage: Bacteria > Pseudomonadati > Bacteroidota > Flavobacteriia > Flavobacteriales > Flavobacteriaceae > Wocania > uncultured Wocania sp. Next base: position 3,227 of record NZ_CAXIBN010000016.1, read on the forward strand.
GCTAGTCAAGGTATGAAATTTACTCAAGCTTATGCAACGCCTGTTTGTACACCAACACGAGTGAGTTTGATTTCTGGAATGAATGCTGCTAGACATAAAGTTACCAATTGGACTTTTAAAAGAGATATTTCAATGGTAAGCCCCCCAAAAGGATTAAAAATGCCATATTGGAATTTGAATGGTGCGCAGCCAACCGATTCTGTACCACGCTCAGTCCATATTACACCATTACCACAAATACTAAAAGATAACGGCTATGAAACTATTCATGTTGGTAAAGCTCATTTTGGAGCCATAGGAACTCCAAGTGCAGACCCTATTGCGTTAGGATTTAATGTCAATATTGGTGGTCATGCTGCGGGCCAACCAGGAAGTTATTATGGGACAGACGATTTTAGAAACTTAAATAGTAAAACCACCATTTGGGACGTTCCTGGTTTAGAAAAATACCACGGAAAAGATATTTTTCTTACTGAAGCACTTACTAAAGAAGCCATAATCGCCATGGATAAAGCGGTTGCTAACGATAAGCCATTTTATTTATATATGTCGCATTATGCGGTACATACGCCAATTCAAGGTGATGCTAGGTTTGAACAGAAATATTTAGACCAAGGGCTACATCCCATAGAAGCAAGATATGCATCATTAATAGAGGGTATGGATAAGAGCTTGGGAGATATTATGAATCATTTGGAAGAAAAAGGAGTTTCTGAAAATACCATTATTTTATTTATGTCAGATAACGGCGGTTTAAGCGCAGTTGCTCGTGGTGGTGAAAAGCATACACATAATAAGCCTTTGTCGAGCGGAAAAGGCTCTGTACACGAAGGGGGTATTCGAGAGCCTATGCTTGTAAAGTGGCCAGGAGTTACTAAAGAAAAATCAGAAACAGATGATTTCGTAATTATCGAAGATTTTTTTCCAACCATTATTGAACTTGCAGGAATTGATGATTTTAAAACGGTTCAATCTGTCGATGGAAAAAGCTTTACGTCAATTTTAAAAGGCGAAAAGCAAGATAATAACAACAGAGCTTTATTTTGGCATTATCCAAACCATTGGGGGCCAACTGGACCAGGGATTGGAGCAACAAGTACTATACGGAAAGGTGATTGGAAATTAATTTACTATCATTTAGATAATAATTTCGAACTATTCAATATTGCTGATGATCTTGGGGAAACAATAAACCTAGCCACCAAAGAAAAAGCAAGGCTTAAAGCGTTGGCTAAAGATTTAGGGAGTTATTTAAGAAGTGTAAATGCGCAAATGCCAATATACACAGATACAAATAAACAAGTCCCTTGGCCAGATAGCGACGATGTGCTAAACTATTAGTAAAATAATTATTAAAAATAAATTCAGTTTCTTTAATACTAAAAATTCACAATCATGTTTAAAAAACACATTTTCGGGTTACTATTTGTCATGCTATTTTCGTTGATTAATGCGCAAACTAAAGTAGATTCATCACGGGTAGTTCGCGTGCTAACTTATAATATTTATCATGGTGAAACAGTTAGTGCTCAGAAACCATTTGATTTAGATTTATTGGCAAAAATAATTAGTGATACCAAACCAGATTTAGTGGCTATGCAAGAAGTAGACTTTAAAACCAAAAGGGTTTTAAAAATGGATTTGGTGACCGAGTTGGGTTTACGCACAAGAATGGTTGGTGTTTTTGGAAAAGCCATGCCTTTTGATGGTGGCGAATACGGAGAAGGCGTGCTGTCTAAAAATTCATTTTTAAGCACAAAAAACCATGCGTTGGGAGCAAGGGAGAATAAAGAGCCTCGTGCCGCATTGGAAGTGAATGTGCAAATTAAAAGCGGCGATTCCATTAGGTTTATTGGTACACATTTAGACCATACAAATGATGAAACCGACAGAATAAGTCAAGCAAAACAAATCAATGCTATTTTTTCTCAAGATGAAGTGCCCACCATTTTGGCAGGCGATTTAAACGCTACACCAGAAAGTGAAACCATGCAGGTTTTTTATCAAGAATGGAAGCAGTCATTTAAGGAAAACATACCAACCTATCCAGCAGTAAATCCAAAAATAAAAATAGACTATATTCTTTTTAGACCAGCAAATAGATGGCGTGTAATTGAAACAAAAGTTATTGATGAAGAAATTGCTTCAGATCACAGACCTGTTTTAAGTGTGTTGGAATTGTTAAAAGAGTAAAAAAATAAAGGGCAAATACATTATTTACCCTTTAAAAACTAAATAAAAAACTCATAATTAATTTGATTAAATTATTGTGACTAACTCAAAATATAATCATAAACTACATATCAAAATTAAGAATATATTTAATTAAAATCTACTAGTAATCAAACAACAACCAATACTTTCTTTGCATCAAAAGATTTAATTATTTAAAGGATTTTAAAATTTAAAAAGTTATACGTTTTAGTTATATTGTAAAAAATTATACGAAGGCATTTTCTTTTTACATAAAATAATTTTTAGTAATGAAAACCAAATAAGAATTTTTTAGCATTAAAACTGAATGGCTGTTTTTTGTTGTTTAGCTATGCAACACTGTTATTAGTCTAAAATACTTAACCACTCCGTTTAAATTAAAGATATTTATTTAGTTTTTAAAATATAAAAACACTTTATAAAATGTTAAACAAATACACGCTTATAATTCTTGTTTTTACAGTCTTCATTTCTTGTAAGAAAGAAGATAGAAAAATAGCTCAAAACACATCAAAAAACACTGTTCATGTCGATCCATTTATTGGCACAGGCGGTCATGGGCATACATACCCAGGAGCAACCGTTCCTTTTGGAATGCTACAAGTAACTCCTGTAAATGGTATTAGTAGTTGGGATTGGTGTTCAGGCTATCATTATTCCGATTCTATTGCAGTTGGTTTTAGTCATTTAGCGTTAAGTGGTACAGGTATTGGCGATTTAGCAGATGTGTTGTTTATGCCAATAAATAAAGAAGTTGATTTATCTGCAACACCATTGTCACGAGATTCATTAGCTTATAAATCGAAATACAATCATAAAAACGAAAAAGCGTCACCAGGGTATTATCAAGTGTTTTTAGAAGACCATAATGTGAATGTTGAGTTAACCACGGCGTTACGTACCGCTTACCATAAATATACATTTAAAAAAGAAGATAAACAAGCAGTAGTTATCGATTTAGGATTTGCGATAAATTGGGATAGAGTTCTTAAAAGCTCAATAACTATTGAAGATGATTATACTATTAGCGGTTACCGATTTAGTAAAGGTTGGGCAGCCAATCAAAAGGTGTTTTTTGTCGCTAAATTTTCTAAACCAATAACGAAACATCATATTTTTACTGATGGAAATCGTATAGAACATCAATCTTCTGAAGGTGAAAAAACATCGGTGCAATTATTTTTTGATGCTAATAATTCATCTCAATTATTCACTAAAGTAGCACTATCATCAGTAAGTATTGAAAATGCTAAAGACAATTTAGAAACAGGCGATTTTAATTTTGAAACTATTAAAACTGAAGCCGAAAATACTTGGAATGATGCCTTAACAAAAATTGAAGTTGAAACTTCAGTTGATTCATTAAAAACCATATTTTATACAGCTATGTATCATGCGCAATTAGCGCCAGTTACTTACAGTGATAAAAATGGACAATTCAGAAAAGAAAATGATGAAATTGTAACTGCCGAAAATTATACAGCATATTCAACATTGTCGCTTTGGGATACGTTTAGAGCAGAACATCCGCTTTTAACACTAACTGCACCAAACAAGGTTTCAGATATTATCAATACCATGTTGGCGTATTACGAAACTAAAAAGATTCTACCAGTTTGGACACTATATGCGAACGAAACCAACACCATGACAGGTTATCATTCTATTCCTGTAATTGTCGAAGCTTATAAAAAGGGTATTCGAGGTTTTGATGCAGAAAAAGCTTTTGAAGCTATGAAAACTACCATGATGCAAGATGAACGTGGATTGAATCATTATAAAAAGCATGGTTATATTCCGTATAGTTTATTAGACGAATCGGTTACCATTACTTTAGAATATGCTTACGATGATTGGTGTGTGGCGCAAATGGCAAAAGCATTAGGAAAAAACGATGATTATGAGTTTTTCTTGAATCGATCAAAAGCTTATCAGCATTTATTTGATAATGAAACAGGTTTTATGCGAGGAAAATCTGAGGATGGGAAATCTTGGAATGAACCTTTCGATCCTAAACATTCTAACCATAGAGAACAAACCGATTATACCGAAGGTAATGCTTGGCAGCATAGTTGGTTTGTACCACATGCTGTTAACGATTTTATAAAACTTCATGGAAGTAATGAGGTTTTTACCAACCGATTAGAACAATTATTTACAGAAAGCTCTGAAATTACGGGCGATAATGTTTCGGCAGATATATCTGGACTTATTGGTCAATATGCACATGGTAACGAGCCAAGTCACCATATTGCTTATATGTTTAATCATGCAAATCAACCATGGCGTACTCAATATTGGGCACGTTACATTATGAATACACAATACAATACAACACCAAATGGTTTGAGCGGTAATGAGGATTGCGGACAAATGTCTGCTTGGTATGCTTTAAGCTCTATTGGTTTATATCCTATGAATCCTGCTTCAGGTGATTACGAGATTGGAAGTCCGATTTTCGAAAAAGCGACTATTAAAATTTCTGAAGACAAATCATTTGTTATTAAAGCAGAGCAGGTTTCAGATAAAAACATATATATACAATCTGCTACATTAAATGGGGAAACATATAATCAAACATCTATTTCGCACAAACAAATTATGCAAGGTGGTACACTACATTTTGTTATGGGAAATCAACCTAATAAAAATTGGGGAATAACCAACAACTAAGCAACTAATTAACTAACAACCAATAACAAATGAATATCATTGATGTATCAATAATTATAATCTACATCGTATTAACTTTAGGTGTAGGGATTTGGATTTCTAAAAAAGCATCAAAAGGTTTAGATTCTTACTTTTTAGGAGGCAATAGTATAAAATGGTATTATTTAGGGTTGAGTAATGGCTCAGGAATGTTTGATGTTTCTGGAACAGCGTGGATGGTTGGCATCCTATTTTTATACGGGGCTAAAAGTTTTATGTTTATGTGGATTTGGCCTATTTGGAATCAAATCTTCATCATGATTTTTCTTGCTGCTTGGATTCGTCGTTCTAATATAATGACTGGTTCTGAGTGGATATTAACACGTTTTGGCGATGACAAACCAGGTAGAGCATCACATCTTATTGTCGCTATTTTTGCTATTATAGCATCAGTTGGTTTTATAGCGTATTTTTTTGAAGGTGTTGGTAAATTTATGACTATCATTTTACCTTGGGATTTAACCTTTATGCTAGGCGATAGTACTTTATTAGCTTCTGAACAAAGTTATGCGCTCATCATTATTTTTCTAACTACGATTTATACCATAAAAGGAGGAATGTTTTCTGTTGTAGCCACCGAAGTGTTGCAATACGGAATTATGGTTTTGGCGGGTATTTTGATTACCATTTATGCATTTGTAACGATTACAGATGCACAAATAGCAGCTGTTATTCCTAAAGAATGGAACTCCATTTTATTTGGAATGGAACTTGAAGGTTTCTGGGATGGAAAACTCCAATCGTTTAACGATTTGATAGATTCTCAAGGCTACAAAATGTTTGGAGCCTTTATTGGTATGTCTTTATTTAAAGGCATTTTCGCAAGTATTGCAGGACCTACACCAAGTTACGATATGCAACGTATTTTGTCAACGCGTTCTGTTAAAGAAGCGGCTTACATGAGTGGATTTACAAATTTGGTGCTTTTTATTCCACGTTATCTATTAATTGGTGGTATTGTAGTTATCGGTTTGGTTTTTTTAACTCCAGAAATGAGTGCACTAAAAAGTATTGGGTCTAACGATTTAGAAATTATACTTCCAAAGGTTATTAATTTTCATGTTCCTGTAGGGATTAAGGGTTTACTGTTAGCAGGACTTTTAGCAGCTTTTATGTCAACCTTTTCAGCATTTGTAAATTCTGGGCCAGCATACATTGTAAACGATATTTATAAAAAATATTTTAAACCAGAAGCATCATCTAAACATTATATAAAAGCAAGTCATATTGCATCATTTGCTGTGGTAATTGTTGGTGTTGTTATGGGGTTCTTTGCAGATTCGATAAACTCTTTAACATTATGGATTACAAGTGCATTATATGGCGGTTACGTTGCTTCAAATTTCTTAAAATGGATATGGTGGCGCTTTAATGGTTGGGGATATTTCTGGGGTATGTTGGCAGGTTTAATTATTGCTACACTTCAGTTTTTATTAGATCAAAATAAAGCTAATTTTGAGGTTGATACTTGGCTATACGATTTAGCACAAATACCAGCCATCTATGTATTTCCAATTATTTTCTTTGTGTCGCTTTTAGGATCCTTTTTAGGAACTTGGTTAACACCAGCAACTAATATGGAGACTCTTAAAAACTTTTATACCAATGTACGACCATGGGGTTGGTGGAATCCTGTGTATAAAGCAATTAAAAAAGAAGACGAATCGTTTACAAAAAATAATGATTTCATAAGTGATATGATGAATTGTATTATTGGTGTTATTTGGCAATCTAGTATGATTTTATTGCCTATTTATTTTATGGTAAGAGACTACCAAAATGCATTATGGGCATTGTTAGTTTTTGCTATAACGTCAATAATATTAAAATTCACTTGGTTAGATAAAGTAAAAAAATATAAAAATTAAAAATGCAAAACAAACCTTTTCCTTGGCAAGACAGACCTGAAGGTTGTCAGGATGTTATATGGCGTCATAGTGCTAATCCAATTATAAACAGATACGATATTCCAACTTCTAATAGTATCTTTAATAGTGCGGTAGTATCTTTTAAAGATGGCTATGCGGGTGTTTTTAGATGTGATAATAAAGCAGTACAAATGAATATTTTTGCTGGTTTTAGTAAAAATGGTATCGATTGGGATATTAATCATAGTCCCATCGAAATGCAAGCAGGTAATACCAATATGATTGAATCTGATTATAAATACGATCCGCGAGTGGTATTTATTGAAGACCGTTATTGGATAACATGGTGTAACGGTTATCATGGTCCAACCATTGGTATAGGATATACCTTTGATTTTAAAGAATTTTTTCAATGCGAGAATGCTTTTTTACCATTTAATAGAAACGGTGTATTGTTTCCTCAGAAAATCAATGGAAAATACGCTATGTTAAGTCGCCCTAGCGATAATGGGCATACGCCATTTGGAGATATTTATATTAGCTACAGCCCAGATATGAAATATTGGGGAGAACATCGCTGTGTAATGAAAGCAACAAATTTTGAGGATAGCGCATGGCAATGCACAAAAATTGGAGCAGGTCCTATTCCTATTTTAACAGACGAAGGTTGGTTAATGATTTATCACGGCGTTATAAACACCTGTAATGGTTTTCGGTATGCTATGGGTTCTGCTTTGTTAGATGAAAACGAACCTAATAAAGTAAAATATAGAACACAACCTTATTTATTAGGTCCAGCAGAAAATTACGAGATGGTAGGCGATGTTCCTAATGTAGTATTTCCGTGTGCTGCATTACATGATACTGAAGCAGATAAATTAGCCATTTATTACGGTGCAGCAGATACTGTTGTTGGGTTAGCTTATGGAAGATTAAGTGAAGTCATTCAATTTACAAAAGATAATAGTTTATAGAATAATTTTAATTGTCACATTGATCGCAGTCAAGACGTCTTAACATTTGAATAAAAATGAATCAAAGTTTAAACAAATATTTTTCACTATATTTTTTTTGTGTTTCAATAATAAGTTGCGCACAATCAAAAAAGGAAATTATTCCACAAACTTATGTCGCTCATAAAATTTCGGAAGCCATAACTATTGATGGTAAAGCAGATGAAGTGGTTTGGGAAAAAGCAAAATGGACGAATAATTTTATCGATATTGAAGGTGTTAAAACACCAAAATATAAAACCAATGTAAAAATGCTTTGGGATGAAAATTACTATTATATTTTAGCCGAAATAAAAGAACCACACGTTTGGGGTGATATAACAGAACGCGACGCTGTTATTTTTTATAATAACGATTTTGAAGTGTTTATAGACCCTGATGGTGATACTCATAATTATTACGAATTAGAAATTAATGCTCTTAATACGGTTTGGGACTTGTTTATAAATAAACCTTACAGAGAACTTGATAATGTGGTGCTAAATGACTGGAATTATACAGGCTTAAAGTCAGCAGTTAGTGTTAATGGTACACTAAATAACCCAAATGATATTGATAAAAGTTGGACGCTTGAAATTGCTATTCCTTTTAAAGATTTAAGAACAGCTTATAATCAAGATAATGTGCCAAGAGACCAATTTTATCGTGTTAATTTTTCAAGAGTCAATTGGAATCACGATATCACAAATGGTGTGTATTCTCGTAAAAAAGATAAAGACGGTAAGTTTTTACATGAGTACAATTGGGTTTGGTCACCAACCGGTGTTATAAATATGCACTTGCCAGAAAACTGGGGCTATGTTTATTTTTCTTCAAAAGAAGTGGGTAACAACGAAAGTTTTATTATTCCAAATGACGATAAAATAAAATGGAAATTATACGAACTCTTTCGTGCAAATAAAGCATATTATACTGCAAATAAAACTTCGGCAACATCCCTTGATGACTTAAAAATGCCTATAATAACTATAGATAAAAATGAAATAAAGCCAACTATTGAAACTCATAGTTTTGGATGGACTATTTCAGCGAAAAGCCCGTTTTCAAATAATGTATTAATTATAAAGGAGGATGGCTCTTTTTATAAAGAAAATAAATAAATGAAACAGTTAGTATATGTAGTTTTTGTAATACTATTTTTTGCATGTTCAAACGAAACTAATAAAAAAGTAACTTCAAAAAAAGTAGTAATAACTGAAAAAAAAAATAATGGAAATTATAAAATAATTGGCTATGCAGCTGGTTATGAAGAATATGATTTTTCTAAAATTGATGCCAAAAAACTAACGCACATCAACTTTGCTTTTGCTAACATTATAGAGGGTAAGGTAGCATTCGAGTTAGACACTGATGCTGCAAAAATTTCTACTTTGGTTGGTCTTAAAAAACAAAATCCAGATTTAAAAATTTTATATTCAGTCGGAGGCTGGGTTTGGTCTGATCAATTTTCAACTATGGCAGCGTATGAAGAATCACGTCAACTTTTTGCAGAAAGCTGCGTCGCACTTCTTAAAAAGCATGAATTTGATGGGGTTGATTTGGATTGGGAATATCCAGGCCAACGTGCAGAAGACAACGTTTTTCGTCCAGCCGATAAAGATAATTTTACTTTACTTTTAAAAGATATTCGAGAAGCACTTAATGTGCAGGGCGAAAAAGACGACACTCACTATTTATTGACCATTGCTACTGGTGCTAATCAGGCATATATCGATAATACCGATTTAGGGGAAGCACACAGATATCTTGATTTTATCAACGTCATGTGCTATGACTTTTATCAAGGTTGGATGTATCAAACTGGGCATCACGCAAATTTATATCCCTCAGACAAAGAGAAATATGGCGGGAATAGTGGCGTAGAAGCCATTGAAAGACATATTGTAGCAGGTGTTCCTGTAAACAAACTTGTTTTGGGAATTCCTTTTTATGGTAGACAATGGGAAAAAGTGCCGCCTACAGATGTTCCTTTGTACACATCAGCCAATGAAGGTGGATATATCATTTCTTATTGGCAAATTCTTGAAAAAATAAAATCAGGCAATTACGAAAAAGGCTATGATGAATCTGCAAAAGCTTCCTTTTTATGGAGTGCCACCGATAGTATTTTTATCTCGTACGATACTCCAAAAGATGTACAATTAAAAGCGACATATATTAAAGAAAAAGGTTTAGGTGGTGCCATGTTTTGGGAATATAGCTTAGATAAAGACCAAGAGTTGCTCAATACACTTTATAAAAGCATGAAATAAAGTTGTTAATCAAAATTAAAACTAACAAAATGAAAACACTAAAAAAACTACCAATTTTATTAGCATTACTAATTTTTGTTGCGTGTAATCAAAAAGAAGAAAAGCAGAATAGCTCAGAAGCTGTTCAAACTGAAACTACTAAAGAAACCTTCAAATTTGGAACGTGGATAACTTCAAATAAAGAAAAAACAAATGAGTTTTACGAAGCCGAGTTTAAAAAATATAAAGCTGGAGGTATTGATGAGGTACTCATAAACACAGGTACAGATCCAAAAGAATTGGCGAGGTTAACACCAATTGCAAAAGCCGCCGGTTTAAATGTGCATGCATGGATAATGGCTATGAACAGGCCTGGAGACACTGTGGCGCTTAAGCATCCAGAATGGTATATTGTAAGTCGTGATGGGAAATCGTGTTTCGATACGCGTCCGTATGTCGATTATTATCAATGGCTTTGCCCAACTAGAAAGGAATCTCGTAATCACGTTTTAGGTTTGGTTGAAGGATTAGCAAAAGTTGACGATGTAGAAAGTGTACATTTAGATTATATTCGTTTTCCAGACATCTTTTTACCAATTGGTTTATTACCAAAATACAACTTAGTACAAGATACCGAAATGGCAGAATTTGATTTTTGTTATTGTGATGAATGTGTAAATGCGTTCGAAAAAATACATCATAAAAACCCAAGAGATAGTAAAAACACAGCTATCGATATGGAATGGAAAAACTTCAGATTAAACGCGATTCGCTCTGTGGTAAACGATGCTTATAAAATTGTACATGATAATAATAAAATATTAACGGCTGCAGTATTTCCTTATCCAGAAATGGCAGACCACATGGTACGCCAGCGTTGGGATAAATGGGATATTGATGAGGTTTATCCTATGATTTATCATGGCTTTTATAACGAGGAAATAGATTGGATTGGATACGCTACCAAACAATGTGTTACCGATGTTGAATCTGAAAATATAGGAATAAATACAGGAGTTTATATGCCAGATTTTAAATCGGTTGAAGAATTAAAACAAGCTATTATGTATGCAAAAGATAATGGCGCAAAAGGCGTTACCTTTTTTGATGCACCAACGTTAACCGATGAATATTTAGAAGTTATAAAAGAAACAAAAGCATTAATTAATAAATAATCATGTTAAAAAAAAGTTTCATTTTAGTCTTAATTAGCTTACTCTTTTTTGATTGTACAAAGGATAAAAATGAATCTATTGAAAAACTAACACATTATGTAAACCCATTTATAGGTACAGATGGTCCTGGGAACACGTACCCTGGAGCAACAGTACCTTTTGGAATGGTACAGTTAAGCCCAGATATTGGTATTCCGGGTTGGGATAGAATTGCTGGATATTATTACCAAGATTCTATAATATCTGGGTTTTCGCATATGCATTTAACGGGTACAGGAGCTGGCGATTTATACGATATTTTAGTCATGCCTACTAATAGCAGATTTAGCAAACGGATTAAAGAAAATAACTTTAAACCGTTTTCACGTTTTTCTCACGAAAAGGAAGAAGCCTCACCAGGATACTATTCAGTTAATTTATTGGATTATGGTATTAAAGCCGAAGTTACAGCAACAGAACGTACAGGTATTCATAAATATACATTTCCGCAAGATAGTGTATCACAAATTCATATAGATTTAGGTTATGCGCTTAATTGGGATGCGCCAACCGATACATATATTAAAGTTATAAATAATACTACAATAACAGGATATAGAAAATCGACAGGTTGGGCAAAAGATCAACGCGTGTATTTTCAAATGGAGTTTTCCAAGCCCTTTAAATCGTATCAATTGTATCAAAATGATACTCTAGTTAAACATTCTACAAAAGCAAAAAATACTAAAATCATTTTAAATTATAATACAAGAGAAAATGAGGTAATTGTTTTAAAAACAGGGCTTTCAACAGCAAATAATGAAGGTGCTACATTATCTTTAAAAAACGAAGCACCACATTTTAATTTTGAAACCTATAAAAAACAAGCCGATAGTATTTGGGAAAATCAATTGCAAAAAATATATGTAGAAACTAAAAACGAAACCCAAAAACATATTTTCTATACTATGCTGTATCAGAGTATGTTAGCACCAACACTTTTAAGTGATTATAACAACAACTATAAAGGAGCAAACGATACTATAATGAAAGCTCAAGGCTACCAGAGATACGATACGTTTTCGTTATGGGATACCTACAGAGCAGCTCACCCATTATATACCATTATGCATCCCAAACGTGTTAGCGATATGATACAATCTTTGTTGGCACATTACAACGAAACAGGTTTACTTCCTGTTTGGTCTATGCAAGGAAATGAAACCAATATGATGATTGGTTATCACGCCATTCCCGTAATTGTGGATGCTTATTTTAAAGGGATAAATTTTGATGCGCAATTAGCTTTTCAAGCCTGTAAAGCAAGCGCTATGGATGAGGCTAGACAGATTGATATTTATAAAAAACTAGGCTTTATTCCTGTAGATGAAGCACACGAAAACTGGTCGGTTTCAAAAACTTTAGAATATGCTTATGGAGATTGGTGTGTGGCACAATTTGCAAAAGCTTTAAATAAAGTTGAGGATTACGAATATTTTATAAAACGATCAGAGAATTGGAAAAACGTGTACGATGCTAAGAGTAGTTTTATGCGCCCAAAATTAGAAGATGGTACCTTTATAAAAGATTTCATTCCTAAAGACTATTCTGCATATTTTTGCGAGAGTAATGCATGGCAATATTTTTGGTCGGTTCAGCACGATGTAAACGGACTTATTAAAGCCGTTGGAGGTAAAGAGCGGTTTGAGCAAAAATTAGACTCAATGTTTACATTAAATCCATTACCAACCGATAAGCTGCCCATTTTTAGTACAGGCATGATAGGGCAATATGCGCATGGTAACGAACCAAGTCATCATGTGGGCTATTTATATAACTATATTGATAAACCTTGGAAAACCCAAAATAGGGTTCGACAAATTCTTAAAACACAATATAAAAATGAACCTAACGGGCACTGCGGAAATGAAGACTGCGGACAAATGTCGTCTTGGTATATTTTTAGTAGTTTAGGATTTTATCCAGTAAACCCTGCAGAAGGGTTGTATCAATTTGGTTCACCAATTTTTGATAAAGCGACCATCAATTTAGAAAACGGAAAGCAATTTAAAGTAGAAGCCATAAACAATTCTAAAACCAATAAATATATAACATCTATAATGTTAAACGGACAGGCTATTGATAGACATTATATAACACATGAAGAAATTATAAACGGAGGTACATTAGTTTTTACAATGAGTAATACACCTTTAAAGTTTTAATACATGAAACATCTATAAATTCTATTTAACCATACAACCGAATGATTATTTAGGATGTTACATGTGACTGGTGAAAAACAATAACAATAAATATAAATACATGAAATTAAAAGCATTAATAATATTAACAATGGCCCTTATTTTTTTTAGTTGCGATACTAAAGAAGTTAAGGTATTTACTAAAAATGACATTCAAGTAATTCCAAAACCAGAAACTATAAAATTGAATGAGGGGAGTTTTCAGTTTAATAAAAATACGGTGTTTTATATTACAGATAAAGCACAATCGGCTGTAGCTAAAATTTTAATTGATAAGTTTAAAAACGCTCAGGGCTGGGATTTAAAATTGGTTGAAACATTGCCTAAATCTAATTTCATTCAATTTAAAACCTCAAAAAATATAGAAAAAGAAGGCTATAAATTAGTAATCGAAAATAATATAATAACAATTGAATTTAACGATTTTAATGGGCTTTTATATGGTATACAAACCTTAAGACAATTATTACCAACAGCTATTGAATCTCAAACTAAAGTAGCAGATATTAATTGGGTAATTCCAAATTTAGAAATCACTGATAAACCACGTTTTCAATGGCGAGGTTTAATGCTAGATGTATCACGTCATTTTTTTCAAAAAGAATATATTAAAAAAACAATCGACCGTTTAGCATATCATAAAATGAATACCTTTCATTTTCATCTAGTAGATGATCAAGGTTGGCGTATTGAAATTAAAAAATATCCAAAACTAACCGAGGTTGGTGCTTTTAGAGTCGATCAAGAAGATAAACCTTGGGATGGGCGTTACACTCCAGAATTAGACGAAAAAGCAACTTATGGTGGTTTCTATACCCAAGAAGATATTAAAGAAATTGTAGCTTATGCCGAAAGCAGAGGTGTTAATGTTGTACCAGAAATTGAAATGCCAGCACATGTTACAAGTGCTATAGCTTCATATCCAGAGTTATCCTGTTTAGAAAAACCAGTTCCAGTACCATCTGGCGGATTATGGCCTATAACCGATATTTACTGTGCAGGAAAAGATTCAACCTTCGAATTTTTAGAAGATGTATTAATCGAAGTTATGGCCTTGTTTCCATCAAAATACATCCATGTTGGTGGTGACGAAGCGACTAAAACCAATTGGGAAAAATGTCCACATTGTAAAAAGCGTATGGAAGATGAGGGACTTAAATCTACCGAAGAATTACAAAGTTATTTTATAAAACGTATGGAACGTTTTATAAGCTCAAAAGGGCGTGTTCTTATTGGTTGGGACGAAATTTTAGAAGGGGGGTTAGCACCTGGAGCAACAGTGATGAGTTGGCGAGGTGTTAAAGGCGGATTGGAAGCATCTGAGCAGGGACATGATGTGGTTATGACACCAGGAACACATTGTTATTTTGATCATTATCAAGGACCAATGGATACCGAGCCTTTAGCTTGGGGAGGAAATACACCAGTGAGCAAAGTATATCAATTTGATCCTATTGTAGATTCGATGAGTGAAGAACAAGCAAAGCATGTTTTGGGCGGACAAGCCAATTTATGGTCAGAACACATTACTACCGAATCACACTCAGAATATATGATTTATCCTAGATTAGCTGCTTTATCTGAAGCACTATGGAGCCCCAAAGAAAATAGAGATTGGAACGATTTTTCGGTACGTTTAGAAAATAGGTTTGAAAGTTATGAGTACCAAGGTATAAATTACGCAAAAAGTGCTTATACCTTAACATCTAACACCAAAGTTAACGACACAACAAACACCATTACAGTAACTCTAAAAAACGAATTCCCTGTTGCAAATATTCGTTACGCTTTAAATGGAGCACCACTTGACGAAACCGCAATAGTTTATACAAAACCTATTAAAATAAATTCGACTACAACCATAAAAGCATCGCTTTATAAAGATGATAAACCAGTAGGTAAAGTATTCGAAAAAACATTTAATTATCATAAAGCCGTTGGTAAGAAAGTCATTTACAATACAAAATATAGCGATAGTTACAAAGGAAAAGAATCTGCAAACATGGTAAATATTATTCGTGGATCTAAAAATTTTCATGACGGACAATGGCAAGCTTGGTTAGTTGACGACATGGAATTAACTATAGATTTAGAAGAAGAAACAGAAGTTTCTAACGTCTCTTTAGGGGCTATGGAAAGCCAAGGACCAAGTATTTATTTTCCAACGCAAGTTGAGGTACTATTATCTAATGATGGTAAGGTGTTTTCCAGTGTAGGAAAAATAGATAGACCTTATAAAAATAATCCAGGAATTACACTTAAAGACTTTAGCATTGGTTTTGATTCTCAAAAAGCAAGATTTGTAAAAGTAAAAGCTAAAAATTTAAAGAAATCTGAAAGAGGAAGCGATACTTGGATGTTTTTTGACGAGATTATTGTGCGCTAAAGTATTTTTTCTAGCTACTATTTCATGTTATCGGTCGATTTTTTTTTGATTAACTTTAAATGATTATTAATATAAGTTTTTAATAAAACCTAAAATAATGGCAAAGGATAAAAAAAATAGTAATCGTTTTGTTTTAGCACTATATTTTATAGTACCATTTGCAATTGTTTTACTAGTAAAATATGGATTATCTATTTCAGATTATTCAAATAAATATATAAGTAATGCAACTTCTGCGGAGCATTCAGATTTAAATGAAAAAACAAATAAACTGCCAGATACCATTGATTATATTTTTGATGTAAAACCTATTCTATCAGACCGTTGTTATTTATGTCATGGGCCAGATGAAGGTACTCGCGAAGCAGGTTTAAGATTAGATACTAAAGATGGTGCATACAAAGCTTTAGCTAGTAATTTAGAGAATTACACCATTGTTCCAGGAAAACCAGAGCAAAGTCGGTTAGTATATAAAATTACAAATACAGACCCACAGCAAGTAATGCCTCCACCAAACTCTAATTTAACCTTGTCTGAATACGAGAAGCAAGTCTTAATTAAATGGATAGAACAAGGCGCAGCGTGGAAATCACATTGGTCATTTGTTGCTCCACAAAAAAAGGAGGTTCCTAAAATTATAAATGAAAAGTGGGCAACTAATGAGGTTGATTATTTTATTGCTAAGCGACTAGATTTAGAAGAATTAAAACCCTCTAAAGAAGCCTCGAAAGAACAGTTAATAAGACGAGTGTATTTTGATCTTACAGGGCTTCCTCCATCATTAGAAGATATCGATGCCTTTTTAAGTGATAAAACTAATAATGCATACGAAAAAGTAGTCGATAAACTATTGACATCAAATGCTTACGGAGAGCGTATGGCTGCAACTTGGTTAGACCTGTCTAGATATGCCGATACTCATGGCTATCAAGATGATTTAGAACGTATAATGTGGCCATGGCGAGATTGGGTAATTAGTGCCTTTAATAGAAATATACCTTACGATGAGTTTGTGAAATGGCAGTTAGCAGGCGATTTAATACCAAATGCAACACCAGAACAAATAGTAGCCACGGCATTTAACAGAAATCATAAAATTACCCAAGAAGGAGGTGTAATTGACGAAGAATATCGTGTAGAGTACGTTATGGATAGAGCCAACACCACATCAAAAGCCATATTGGGGTTAACTATGGAATGTGCTAGATGTCATGACCATAAATACGACCCCATTTCGCAAAAAGAATTTTATAGCTTTTATGGTTTTTTTAATAAGGTAGGCGAAAAAGGACAAATTGACTATGGTGAAATTCCAGAACCGAATATTAAAATTACTCAAAAAGAAATTGATGAAGCCCTAGCATTTATAAACTTACCAGACTCTATAAAAGAGATTAAACTTATGGTAATGAAAGATAATGCTCCTAATAGAAAAACCCATATATTAAAACGTGGGCAATATGATGCGCCAGATAAAGAAGTAGAACTAGGCACACCAAATGTTATTTTAAAATATTCAGATTCACTTCCAAAAAACAGACTAGGACTTGCCAATTGGATTTTTAATAAAGATAATGCTCTAACAGCGAGAGTTGCTGTAAACCGGATGTGGCAGCACATTTTTGGCGTTGGTATTGTTTCAACTTCAGACGATTTTGGAAACCAAGGGGCATTACCATCTCATCCAGAATTGTTAGATTGGTTAGCAGTAACCTTTAGAGAAGAAGGGTGGGATATGAAAAAGATGTACAAACGTTTGGTTATGTCTAGTACTTACAAGCAAACCTCTAAAATACCACCTAATTTATTAGAGATAGACCCAGACAATGTATTGTTAGCTAGATATTCTAGAAGCAAACTAACAGCAGAAATGATTCGAGATAATGCTTTAGCTGTTAGCGGTTTGTTAGTTAATAAAATTGGAGGACCAAGTGTAAAACCATATCAACCTCCTGGACTTTGGGCAGAAACAACCTCGGGTCAAGGACTTACAAAATACATACCAGATACAGGTGAAAATTTGTATAGACGGAGTTTATATACATTTTGGAAACGTACTGTACCACCACCAACTATGATGACTTTTGATGCGCCTACCAGAGATTTCTGCGAAGTTAAACGACAAAAAACAAGTACCCCACTACAAGCTTTAGTTATGCTAAACGACCCTCAGCTTATTGAAGCGGCAGAGCATTTAGCAAAAACCGTATTGGAAGATAAAACGATATCTAAAGATGATCGTGTAAAATTAATATTTAGAAAAATAACCTCTCGTTTTCCTACAGAGGAAGAATTAACAGAATTAGTACAATACGTAAAAACTGTTGAAACTGATTTTGAAAGTAACTCTAATATAGCCAAATCTGGAAGTGCTTCAAAAACAGAATATGCGTACACGTTGCTTTCAAGTTTAATTTTTAATCTAGACGAAGCTATTATTAAAGGATAAAATTATGGAAGAATTATCAAAACATTTTTTAAATAATAATAGAAGACATTTTTTAAAAAAAATGGGGCTAGGTATAGGAGGGTTAGCAGCAGCTTCATTACTAGATCCGTTTTCTTCGTTAGCAGGTGATAATAATTTAAACCTAACTGGTTTAAACTTACCCCATTTTGCTCCAAAAGCAAAACGCGTTATTTATTTGTTTCAAAGTGGTGGACCATCTCAATTAGACCTTTTTGATTATAAACCACTTTTAAATAAAATGAGAGGTCAAGATCTTCCAGATTCTGTAAGACAAGGACAGCGATTAACTGGAATGACGTCTGGACAAGAAAGCTTTCCGTTAGTAGGTAGTAACTTTAAATTTGATCAATACGGCGAGTCAAGAGCATGGGTAAGTAGTATAATGCCATATACTGCAAAAGTAGTAGACGAATTATGCTTTATAAAATCCATGCATACCGAAGCCATAAATCACGATCCAGCCATTACCTTTTTTCAAACCGGTTCTCAACAACCTGGTCGGCCAAGTATAGGGTCGTGGATGAGTTACGGATTGGGAAGCCTTAACGAAAACCTTCCTACATTTTCTGTATTATTATCTAGAGGAACTGGTCGCCCTTTTTCTCAGCCTTTATATTCTAGACTTTGGGGTAATGGGTTTTTAAGTTCTTTGCATCAAGGTGTTCAATTTAGGTCTGGTAAAGATCCTGTTCTATATTTAAAAGATCCAGAAGGCATGACGAGATCACAACGACGTGCCATGCTCGATCATATTAGTGAGTTAAACCAAAAGCAAGAGGCAGAATTTGGAGATCCAGAAATAAACAGTCGTATTGCACAATACGAAATGGCATACCGTATGCAAACTTCGGTTCCAGATACTATGAATGTTGAAGACGAACCAGAGCATATTATTCAAATGTATGGTGTAGATGCCATGACTCCTGGAACCTATGCAGCAAACTGTTTGTTAGCAAGGCGTATGGCAGAACGCGATGTGCGATTTATTCAATTGTATCATATGGGGTGGGATCAACATTTCGATTTACCTTCTCAAATAGAAAAACAAGCGAAAGATATTGATCAAGCCACAGCGGCACTCATTATGGACTTAAAGCAGCGCGGATTGCTTGAAGATACTCTAGTAGTTTGGGGAGGTGAGTTTGGAAGAACCAATTATAGCCAAGGGACTTTAACCGATACAAATTATGGTAGAGATCATCATCCAAAATGCTTTACTATGTTTATGGCTGGCGGTGGCGTTAAACCAGGGTTTACTTATGGTGAAACCGATGATTTTGGTTATAACATAAATAAAGATCCTATGCATGTGCATGATTTGCAGGCAACAATTATGCATCTTATGGGTATAGATCACACAAAGTTTACCCATAAACACCAAGGGAGACGATTTAGGCTAACCGATGTTTCGGGCCATGTAGTTCACGATATTTTAACTTAAAAATTTAATATGAGTCGTAGGCAATTTTTAAAACAGTCGTCATTATTTTCTTTAGGGATATTAACTTATCCTATGTGTGGTAACGCCTTAGAGTTTGGTTCTAAAAATGATGTTATTATTGGACACAATTCACATCGATATAAAGTAGATATGAATTGGGGGAATTTAGATCCATTAAAAACGCCTGTGAAAGATTGTCATGAAATGGTTCAGGATTCTAAAGGAAGAATCGTTTTGCTAACCAATCATACTAAAAATAATATTATTATTTACGATAAATCTGGAAAGCTCATTACAACTTGGGGTACAAAATATCCTGGAGGTCATGGCTTAACTTTAGTTAAAGAAAATGGCGAAGATTTTTTATTAATTACAGATTACGAACGCCATCAAGTGATTAAAACTACTATAGATGGGAAAGTAATTTTTGAAATTGATTACCCTGCCGATACAGGAAAATACAATAGTAAAGATGAATTTAAACCTACCGAAACTACCGTTTTAGAAAATGGCGACTTTTATGTGGCCGATGGTTACGGAAATCAATACATAATACATTATAACAACAAAGGAGAGTTGCTTAATATTTTTGGAGGGCGAGGAACAGAAAATGGTCAGTTTTTAAATGCACACGGTATTTGTTACGATAATAGAGATAAAAGTAATGCATCACTTTTAATTTCTGCCAGAGAGATGAATGTGCTTAAGCGGTTTGATTTAAAAGGAAACTATTTAGAATCAATTCCTGTTCCTGGAGCTTTAATTTGTCGACCAGTAATTCATAAAAACGATATTTACTTTGCAGTTTTAAAATCTAAAAATGCACCAAATAGCGATTCTGGTTTTTTATTAATTATGAATAAACAAAACGAAGTAGTTTCGTGTCCAGGAGCTACGTTTCCAGAATATAAGAATAATACTTTAGAAGAACTGTATCAAACCGTTAGACTGTTTAAGCATCCGCACGATGTTTGTATAGACGATGACGAAAATATGTATGTAGCACAATGGAATTCGGGGCAAACTTATCCTATAAAATTAACGCGTGTATGAAATTAATAAGATGTCTATGTGCAAGCATTTTTATACTGCTTAGTTGTAAACAGCAGCCACGTATTGAATTTTTGCAACAAAACAGTGTTAGTTTAGCACAGCCTAGAGTAATTGCTAACAAAACGTTTATCGATTCATTCGTAACGATTCAAGCGTATTTAAAAGTTAAAGATGTAGCCATTCATTACACATCAAATGGAGAAGTACCTAGTTTAAATTCAGAGAAATATACGCAGCCCATTAAAGTTTCCAATCCTGGAATTTATAAATTTAGAGCATTTCATAACAACTGGAAACCTAGTGAAGTTACAGAAATAGAGTTATTTAAAAAAGGAATTTCTGCAGAGGCTATTTTATGGCACACAAAAGCTTCAGAAAAGTATATTGGGCAAGGTTCACAAACACTAATTAATCAAACCAAAGCAACATTAAATTTTACCGATAACCAATGGGTTGGGTTTGATTCTGTTGCGGTAGCAACCGTTATGTTTAAGGAAAAAACCTTTATAAAATTGGTTACAATAAGTTATTTAAACGATGTTTCATCATGGATATTTCCTCCAGAAAGTATTGAAGTAGTTGTAAATAATGATAAAAAAATAAAATCGCTGATCCCTTTAAAAGAAGGTGTAGATAAGAAAAATGAAACGCTAAATGTTCCTATAGAAACAGAAGTTTTTTCGTTAAAAATTCAAGTCAATAATTTACAATCTATACCAGAATGGCACGAAGGAAAAGGGCAAAAAGCATGGTTGTTTATGGACGAATTTATATTTAACTAGTACATATAATTTAACAATGATTAAAAAAATAAAGGCACAAATTATTTTTGTTATATGCGTATTAGCTTTCAATACTACTTATGCCGATAATATAGACGATATCCCAAGAATCGTACTAGCATTAGGGCGGTTTCATCCATTAATTCTTCATCTTCCTATTGGAGCATTACTGCTTACTTTTTTCTTAGATATCATGGGTAGATTAAGAAAAAATTATCCCAATACCACCATTAAATATGCATTAGGGTTTTCATCATTTTTCTCAATTTTAGCTTGCATTTTAGGCTACTTTTTGTCTTTAGAAGGAGGATATTCAGAAGATGTAATGGATATCCATTTCTGGACAGGAATAGCATCAGCCATATTAATTACGCTATTGTTTCTATTAGCAGATAGAAAGGAAAAGCTTATTAAGCAATCATTCTTTCCACTTTTTGTTATAACCTTAGTCGGAATAAGTGTAGCTGGACATTATGGTAGTGTACTAACCCACGGCGATCATTTTATAACAGAGCATTTAAAACCATTACCAAAAGCAAAAACCATAACACATATAGACAGTTTAAAAATGTATGATGATGTGGTTTTAAAAATTTTTGATAGTAAATGTATAGAATGTCATAACACATCAAAAAGAAAAGGCGAATTAGCATTGCACTCTAAAGAAAGTATACTAAAAGGAGGTGAATCTGGTGATGTTGTTATAATGGGAAATGCAGGTGAAAGTATGCTGTATAAGCATATATTACTACCAATCTCAGACGAAAAACACATGCCGCCAGAAGGTAAGCCTCAACTAACTAAAGAAGAAATTTGGTTAATAAAATATTGGATAAATAAAAGTGAAGACTTTAATGCTAAAGTTGCTGCTATGCCTAAAAGCGATAGCCTAAATAATCTATTAAGTAAGTATTTAGTGTTCAATAAAAAGAAAATTAAAGAAGCAGCTTTAAGTGATATTAAAAATCTAAAGTCTGCTGGATTTTTAGTTAGAAAATTAGTGCCTAATATGCCAGAATTATGGGTGAAATTTAATAAAGACACCATATCAAAAAATGATATAAAAGAATTAACCCATTTGAAAGAACAAATTATAGAATTAGATTTAAGCAATTCTACACTAACAGATGTGATGACTTCTGAAATTAAAAAACTAAAAAATTTAGAAAAGTTAGATTTGAATAATACACAAATTACAGATAAAACTTTAGCGTATTTAGAAGAATTAAAAACACTAAAAACATTAAATTTAGTAAAAACCAGAGTGAGTGATGTTGGTTTAGAAAAACTCTTAGCATCAATAAATTTAGATAATGTTTATGCATGGAAAACAAGCATAACAAAAATTAAAGCAAAAGAACTTCAAAACAAGTTCAATGTAAATTTAAATAATGGGACTGTTGATGGTTTTGCAAAAATGACTCAAATAAAAGCACCAAGATTATTAACCAAAAACACACTTTTTATAGACACACTATCTATTAAATTAGACTCAAAAATAAAGAACACTAAAGTTTTTTATACACTTGATGGTACCGCACCAGACTCTACTTCTTTCGTTTATAAAGAACCTATTCTAATAAATAATACCACTAGTATTGCTATTAAAGCTTATAAAGAAGGATGGTTACCTAGCGAAATTAAAAAGGAAGATTTTATAAAAGTTACTCATAAAGTTGTAGATTATAGTATTGTGCACAAACCTGAAAAGCAATATTTTGGACCCAAAAAATTATTTGATTTTAAATTGGGTTCAGAAAATTTTAAAGATGAAAAGTGGAATGGTTATCTCGGTAACGATTTGAATACAACTTTAAATTTAGGTGAAATTAAAACCGTTCGTACTGTTACGGTAAATTGTTTGGGACGAATAAGAGACTGGATTATGTTTCCCAAAAGCATTCAGGTATATGCGTCTACTAATAAAACATCAGGGTTTAAATTGGTAGGTTCATTACCCATTATCGAGGACGAAAAAAATGAATCAACACAAATAAAGAAGTTCAATATTCAAATGCCAGAAAATACAAACGCACAATATTTTAAAGTTATTGCAAAAAATCCTAAAGTTTTACCAAAGTGGCATGAAGGTGCGGGTAATCCTCCATGGATATTTATAGATGAAATTATATTATGGTAAGAAAAAAACTAAACATTTTAAAAGTATCACTAGTACTATCTTTATTTTTAAGTAGTACAGTTGTAAAAAGTCAGATTGAAGAGCTACCCAGAGAAGAACGTCTTGAGTGGTTTAAAGATGCCAAATTGGGTATATTCATTCATTGGGGTATATATTCCGTAAACGGGATAGACGAATCTTGGTCGTTTTTTAATAAATATATTTCTCATCAAGATTATATGAAGCAGTTAGATGGATTTACTGCAAAAAAATATGATCCTGAATACTGGGCAAAACTTATTAGAGAAAGCGGAGCTAAATACACCGTGATAACTGCAAAACATCACGATGGTGTAGCACTATGGAACTCCAAACTAAGCGACTTAAATACAGTTAAACAAACAAAAGCAAAAAAAGATGTTCTAACACCGTTTGTAAACGCCGCTCGTAAGGAAAATTTAAAAGTAGGTATATACTATTCGTTATTAGATTGGTCGTATCCAGACTATCCAAATTTTTTAAGAGATAAAAAACGTTATACTAACGACTCTAAAAGATGGGAGAAATTCACAAAATTTAATTTTGGGCAAATAAAAGAATTAACCCAATACAATCCAGATTTATATTGGTTTGATGGTGATTGGGAGCAGTCTGCAGAACAATGGAAAGCTAAGGAAATACGTGAATTACTGCTTACAAAAACACCAAAAACAATTATTAATTCTAGATTACAAGGGTATGGCGATTATGCCACTCCAGAGCAAGGTGTTCCCATAACAAAACCTAAAAATAAGTTTTGGGAATTATGTATGACCATGAATAACGCTTGGGGTTACCAACCTAATGATAAAGAATACAAATCTGTAAACCAGCTTATCCGTATTTTGGTTGACTGTATTAGTATGGGAGGGAATTTACTTTTAGATATAGGGCCTAAACCAGATGGCACTATTCCACAAGAACAAATAGATATTTTGAAAGGTATTGGCCGATGGACAAGCAAGCATAAAGAAGCTATTTATGGTACTAGAGCAGGAATCCCTCATGGTCATTTTAATGGTTACACTGCGCTTTCAAAAGATAAAACTATTTTATATCTATATGTCGATAATAATCCCAATGGCGATTTACTTATAAAAGGACTAAAAAATAAAGTAAACAGAATATGGGTAGTAGGCAACGGAACAAAATTATCGTATAAAGTTATTGGTAAGCAATATTGGAGTACTGTTCCAGGGCTTTTGTATATAGACCTTCCAGATCAGGTACAAGATAAAGATGTTACCGTAATTGCTGTATTATTAGATGGAGAAGTAGATCTATATAGAGAAGAGGGACAAAAAATTGAAAGTAACTAAACGCATGGATATTATGAGAATTTTTAAATATTTAATATCCGTAACCTTTTTATGGTTAATATCCTGTAATCAAACAGAAAATCAAGTAAATGTAGATAAGCACCAATCAGAAACAAGCTTATTAGATTACGTAAACCCTCTAATGGGAACAGACTCCGATTTTAGTCTGTCCAACGGAAATACCTACCCAGCCATAGCTACACCATGGGCAATGAATTTCTGGACACCCCAAACCGCTAAAATGGGCGATGGTTGGGCCTATAAATACGACGATTACACCATACGTGGCATAAAACAGACCCACCAACCCAGCCCGTGGATAAACGATTATGCCGCATTTTCTTTAATGGCAGTAACTGGCGATTTAAAATATAAAGAAGACGAGCGTGCTTCATACTTTTCGCATAAAGCCGAAATTGTAAAACCACACCATTACAGTGTATATCTTGCAGATTATGATGTTACGGCCGAAGTTTCGCCAACAGAACGGGCTGCACATTTTAGGTTTACATTTCCCGAAACCGATTCGGCATACATTATGCTAGATGGCTTTTTTAAAGGGTCTATGGTGAAAATAATTCCTGAAGAAAGAAAAATTATAGGCTATTGCCGTAATAATAGTGGTGGGGTACCCGATAATTTTCATAACTATTTTGTAGCTGAATTTGATAAGG
>NZ_CAXIBN010000017.1:0-28835 GCF_964021735.1 uncultured Wocania sp.
ATATTCGTTTGTTAAGTGAAAATGATGTGCGGTTTTTAGAGCAGTTTAAATCTGCACTTTAATTCAAACACCATTGCGAGAAAAGAAGCTACGTGGTAGTTTTTTGAGATTAAACTATAATTAAACAGGTTCTCACAACTTTTTTTAAAAAGCTTCACAACGACTTATCTTTTCAAATAATCAAAATGAAAAAAGACATCCAAATACCAAAAGTTGAAAACGTATACATAGCTATTGTAAACGAATATAACGATATATACAAAACCCAAGATTGGAACGCCTATATTATCAACGATAAAGACGTTGATTTAGAAATGGTACTTATTGTAACCAGTGGTTATTCAGAAGATAAAATAACATCTAAATTCAGAAAAAAGCTAGATAAACTTCCTAAAAAAAGTTATGCTAAAATAGAATTAATACAAGAAGAGTTATTTGAATTAAATAACTCTTTTAAAGTGTCTTATTTTGAAGGTAATGCCATGTTTGATAAAACATACTTGTTTAGAAAAAATACAATTAATTTAAAAGCATTACAACCTATTCCATTAATGCAAGCTAAAGGCATTATGGTAAAGTAACAATTTTCTAATAAATTACTTAAAATCTGCAATACTCAACGGAATTTGCACATTAAAAGACGTGCCATCTTTACGCGGACTAACGTTTACAATAGATGACGCACAATATAAGGTTATTGGGTAGCCTTGATTGTCAATTAATAACTGTGGGCGCTCTAAACGGTTAGCTTTAATTGTATCTCCATTTTTAAGAATTAACTCTTTTTTCATAAAAAATGAGTTTTGTGGCTTAGTCCATACAATCCCATCTTTAGATTTTAAAATAGCCAACCCTGGCTTGTTTTTAGTTATTATCCCCGAAAAGTCCTTTAAAACAACATAAAATTGTTTGTGTGATTGATGATACCAAACAAAAGGATCTTCAGCCGAAGCTATAGAACCATCGTCCATTTTTATGTCAAAAACATAATCATTTGTAGGTGTAAAAGGACCGTTAGGGTTGTCAGAAATAGCAACTCCATGTACACCCCTCCAATGTGGAGTATATATGTTGCCTTTAAAGTATAATAAAAATTTACCATCAAAAGGACGTTGTACAACGGAAGGATTTACAACAATTAAATTATCGGGTTTTGTAATGGTGCCTTTTGGAGACGGATTAATAACATCATTAGGTTTTACACGCGTTCTTGGTGTTATTAAAGGGTTGTCTGGTCGCTTAAAATTACCCGCTATTAAATTCTCAAAACTATCAAATTCGATAACACCTATTTTTTGACTTTGCTGTACCCTATTACGCTTATTAAGATTAAAACCCGAAACTCCTTCTAAGGGTTTCCCAGGGTCTTTTGAGCCAATATAATACAGGTAAAATTTGTTATTAAATTTTTTGATATGCGGATTATGAACCATTTGGGCATCCCAAGCTAAAGAATCACCCGAAAGCTTCCTACCTTCAAGAATAATTTTTTGAAATTTAAACCCCTTGTCAGGAAAATCAGAGGTTGCATACGCTATTTTAGAATGCAATACCCAAGAATCACCAAATGCAGGAAGAGAATCTCCACATTCCCAAGTACTGTAAAGCATGTGGTATTTACCGCCATCTTTAATAACACTTGCTCCCCAAACAAACCTGTCTGGATCATTTAGTACAGAAGGACCAACCAAAATATCACCTTTTACAGAAGCATCGATTGGTTTTGCAGTGACGAGAAGTGATTTTTCATTTGAAGACTTACACGCTAAAAATACTATGCTCAAACATAAACTGATAAGACAAGATTTCATTATTAGTCCAATTTATTTGTTAATTTTTTAAACACTTTTTTAGGGTCTTTGCCCTCATATAAAATCTCGTAAACTGCATTTATAATAGGAATTTTAGCTTTCCCCCCGTTTTTAACATGTAGTAAATGAGCACTTTTTGTAGCGTAATACCCTTCGGCTACCATACTCATTTCCATTTGAGCAGATTTTACAGTGTAGCCTTTCCCTATCATATTTCCAAACATTCGGTTTCGAGAAAAAACAGAGTATCCAGTTACTAATAGATCGCCCAAATACGCTGAATTATTTATGTTACGCTTCATTTTATGCCTTCTTTTTATAAAACGTTTCATTTCCCTAATAGCATTACTCATCAGCACACTTTGGAAATTATCGCCATAACCTAAACCATGAGCAATTCCTGCAGCAATAGCATAAATATTTTTAAGCATAACAGCATACTCTACACCAATAATATCGTCGCTAATTTTTGTTTTAATGTAATCACTAGACAAATTATCGGCTATATTTTGAGCCTTTTCAGCGTCAGAACACGATACAGTTAAGTACGATAAACGTTCTAAAGCAACCTCTTCAGCATGGCAAGGACCAGCAATTACAGCAATGTTATCAAAAGAAATCTTATATACATCATGAAAATGTTCGCCAACTAATAAACCTGTTTCAGGGATGATGCCTTTTACTGCAGAAACAATAATTTTATTTTCAATATTTGTGGTTAATTTTTCTAATTCTGAATGCATAAAAGCCGACGGAATTACAAATATTAAAACATCGGCATAATTGGCAATTTCATTAATATCGTTGCTAATTTTTAATTGCTCTAAATGAAACTCAATCGAACTTAGGTAATTAGGATTGTGTTGTTCTTTTAATAGATGTTCTTTAGTATAAACACTACGCATGTACCAACCTACTTCAGTTAAATTTTCACAAAGCATTTTCACAATTGCTGTTGCCCAACTTCCTGCACCAAAGACCGCATATTTTAAAGGTTTATCCATAAAAGCATAAATTATTTGATTACCAAAAATACATAAAATATTAATCAATGTTAAGTCAAAAAAACATTACCATATTTTTTTGGCACGCGTTTTGAAACCCTGTAAATAGAAACCCTAAAAATGTTTGATTATGAAGACTGTAAAATTACTTTTAAGCTTTGCTTTAACAACAACTTTGTTTACATCATGCTATGTAGAAACAAATATAATTGATGACGAACCAACAATTTCAATAAACCAATTACTAAGCTCTTACGAGTTATGGTATGTAGATATTAATAGTACCAGTGGTTATGGCACAACGCCATTTTTACAAAAAGCATTTACCATATCGTTTAGAAATGGTGTTATGTATGCAAATAATAACTTAGTTGGTATTGGTAGTAGCGGCAATGGTTATGGTATTGCAGTTGCAGATTACGATGCATATAACATGATTCTAGATGTAACGCACGATGTAGATGGTTTCGAAACTTTTGATGTGTACCAAATCGATAATAATACCATTGAATTGTATAATCCAAACAACGACACATCGTACTTTTTAGATGGCTACCAACGTAGTAATTTTGATTACGATTTTGTATTCTATGATAATATTCATTATTTCTTGCAAGAATACGAAGCTTGGGAAAAGACATATACGAGTGAGTTTGGAGCAATAAACGAATTTGATAACGAAAATTATTTACAGTTTTTAGCAGGTGGAGATGATGAAACTTTTAGAAGCTCACAAGATGAGAGCGGAACAAGTGTAAACAATCTTATTTGGGATTATACAGGCGCTTATGGTGTTGGAAATATAACAGGAAATACAATGCTTAAAACTTTAACATTAGATTATGATTTCTTCGACAATGAATTTTTTGAGTTAAGCGTTATAAATGACGGAAAGATAGAACTGTATCACCCAACATCTGAAACCGTTTACGAGTTTGAAGGTAGAGGATACATTCAGTACTTAAAAAGTGGTGATGCAAAAAGAAAGGCATCAGTTAAAAGAAACGAAATGCGTAAGCATAGAAAAGATAAAGTAGACAACCCAAGAGAAAATACAAGGGTTAAATAAGAATTTGGTTGGTTATTTAGTTAAGAAACTGTTTAAAGCTATATGCTTTAGGCAGTTTTTTTATATAAATGTGACTAATGTGTTATTATTTGTGTCAAATGAGGTATAGAGTAATTAACGAAATATGTTAACTTTAATCAAAATTAAATATTAACCCTTAAAAACAAATAAACAAAATGGGACTATTTTCATTCATTAAAAATGCAGGAGCCAAAGTATTTGGTATAGGAAAAACAGATGCTGAAGAAGCAGCAGAAGCAGCGGAAGCAAAACTTAAAGCGGAAGCAGCAGCCGCAGCAAGCTTACAAGAAACAGTTGGAGATTTACAATTACAAGTAGAAAACCTTAATATTCATATAGTTGATGATACCGCTACAATTAAAGGAATGGCTTACGACCAAGCTACAAAAGAAAAAGTAGTTTTAGTTGTAGGTAACTCAAACGGCATAGCAACTGTAGATGATCAAATGACAGTTGAGCATGCTGAGCCAGAAGCACAATTTCATACTGTTGTAAGTGGAGATACTTTAGGCAAAATAGCTAAAAACTATTATGGTAACGCTATGAAATACCCAGTAATTTTTGAAGCTAATAAACCAATGCTTACAGATCCAGATAAAATATATCCAGGACAAGTATTACGTATACCTGCCTTAGATTAAATAAAACCTTATTTTAAGTAAAAAGCCAACTCGTTTTGAGTTGGCTTTTTTAATTCTCACAACACATTGTGTTTTTAACAATGCTCATTATAAGCATCAACTAAGTTTTCAGCAATTAATTCTGCTGGTCTACCTTCAATGTGATGACGTTCTAACATATGAACCAATTCACCATCTTTAAATAAAGCCATACATGGTGAACTTGGAGGAAACGGAATCATATATTCTCTTGCTTTATCAACAGCTTCCTTATCAACACCTGCAAAAACAGTTGTTATATTATCAGGACGTTTAGCATTTTGTAAACTCATTCTAGCACCTGGGCGCGCATTTGCTGCCGCACAACCACAAACCGAATTTACAACCACTAAAGTTGTGCCTTCTTTTGCTAAAGCAGCATCAACAGCCTCGGCAGTTTGTAACTCTTCAAAACCAACATTGGTTAAATCTTCGCGCATTGGTTTTACTAATTCTGCTGGATACATATCTTAAATTTTTATGTTATAATTAATACGCTGCAAAGTTAATCAAAAAAGGGATAATTATTATTAGAGCGTTCCCTTAAAACGCTTATGGCGTTATAAGGTCAGGCTATCGCTACTCGCTTCCTCCTGCGCCGGCGAGCTCAAACATGCAGCTCTATCCTTAACGCGTTGCAGTGTAACTAGAAACTAGTTAGGTTGTAAAGTAATCTCTACTATTTCTGTAATTACGTGGCACTCATCGGAGAGCACTTGAATAGGGTCACTCACATAAGTTTGATAGTCGTTTGATGTTACAGTAATAATATAATTTCCAGGACGCTCTCCTGCTCCCCAAAATGAATCAATAGAATCGTGGGTCATTAATATTTCTTCATAATCACCATCTTTAATACTAAGAGTTACACCTGTAATAATTTTATTTGAAGTTGTAGCATCAATTAAAGTTACATTTATACCAAAAACAAATTGTTCGGTACAGTTTATAGGGTTAAAATCATCATCTAGCTTACACCCTGAAGCACAGATAAGCAAAACAGATAAAATTATTAAAAATTTAGTTCTCATTATTCTTTTTATAAAATAGATGCTAAATAATAAAATAGGTTGCGTAACAAAAGTCTTAAATTTTCAACTAACAATAGTATATTTGAATCGAAAAAAACCCTCAATACTTAGAATACTTAGTGTTGTGGTTTCAATTAAAAACTGTCATTCCCGTGAAAACGGGAATCTAAAACAAAAAAATAAATGAGTTTTTCAAAATGGATAGGAGCTTCATTAGGCTGGTCGTTTGGCGGACCAATAGGTGCTATAATTGGATTAGCATTAGGCAGCATAGTCGATGCCATGGCAGATGGTAAGGACAATCCGTTTCTAGGCCAAGGCAATCCACAACAAGATCGACGTAGAACAACATATAGAACACAACCCCATCAACGCCCACAAACACAATCAGGTGATTTTGAAGTAAGTTTACTCATTTTAGCATCAATAGTTATAAAAGCCGATGGTAAGCAAGACCAACGTGAGTTAGATTTTGTGCGTCAGCAATTTGTAAACATGTATGGTAAAGAGCGTGCTAATCATGCTTTTACACTTTTTAAAAATATAAATAAACAAAGTAATATCTCTACAAGGCAAGTGTGTTTGCAAATTAAACAGATGATGGATCACTCATCTCGTTTACAACTTATACATTTTTTATTTGGCATTGCTAAAGCCGATGGTACAGTAACGAGCGATGAAGAACGTCAAATATATACCATAGCGGGCTATTTAGGAATAAGTTCTCGCGATTACGAGAGTATAAAAGCCATGTTTTATAATAGTCAAGAGAATGCCTATAAAATTCTAGAAATAGATAAAAGTGCTACAAACGATGAGATAAAAAAAGCTTACCGAAAAATGGCTAAAAAATACCATCCAGATAAAGTGATTCACTTGGGTAAAGAACACCAAAAAGGCGCCGAAGAAAAATTTAGGCAAGTACAAATGGCTTATGAGCAGTTGCAGAAAGAACAAAGGTTTTAATTTTTTGTCATTCCTGTAAAGGCAGAAATCTCCTTTAATCCATCTAAATGATTGATTTTTTCGAAAAAACTTAGGAGACCTTTTTACAATTTGACCATTAAGTAATAAACCCGTTTTATGAACGATACAAAAATCTTAGAACTTTTTAAAGATGGTCAGCGCGAAAAGGCATTTAGCAAATTATATCACTTATATCCTAAAATTGAAACACTTGTACTTTCAAAAGGAGGAAGTAAACAAGATGCTTCAGATGTTTTTCAAGAGGCATTAATTATATTGAATAGGAATCTGGAAAAATCAGATTTTAAACTCACATCTTCATTTTACACCTATTTATATTCGGTATCACGATTTATTTGGAAGGATACCCAAAAGAAATTTTCAAAACAAGAACTACATAATTTAAGCGGCGAAGAAGTAGAATACTTTCATAGTGTTTTAGAAGAAAAGAAATACCAACTCGCAGAGCGTGCATTCCTTGAATTAGGAGAACGATGTCGGCAATTGTTACAACTGTTTTATCACAAAGCGATGTCTTTTAAAGATATCACTAAAGTGATGCAATTTAAGTCTGAAAAAGTTGCAAAAAACCAGAAATACAAATGCTTAACAAAAGCAAAGGACATCTATCGAAACAGTAACACAGTTCAATCTTAATTCAAGGCATCATGGAAAATTATATACAAAACATAGAGTTAATAAATCAATATCTAAATAAAACGCTTTCAAAAACAGAGATTCAAGATTTTGAAACCCGTTTAAAAACCGATTCAGATTTTAATATGCTTTACGATGAGCATACCACATTTTTAGAAGGCCTAAAACGTCAGGAATTAAAGACCGAAATTGTAAGAGCAAAGCAATCATTTACAACAGCTAAATGGATGAGGTTTTTTGGCGGTGGATCTATTATAGTTTTAGCAATAGTGGCAGTGGTTTATATTTTAGTTTCAAAACCATCAACAACAAATCAAAATAACAATGAGCAACAAAACAGTATTGTTGTTGACTCGGTTTCAATAGAAAATCCTATTAAGAATGCACTTGAAGATTCCACAGAAATTAACAAGGCAACAGTAACAAAAGATTCTTTAATTTCTAAAAAAGAAGTCATACAAATTAAAACATCAAAACCTTTTAGAAATGAAGCTATATCTTTTATAAAGCCCCCTCAAAGATTAAAAATAAACACGCAAAAAGACACGAGTATAGTTTGTAATGAAGGAACTAAGCTAAAAATTAAAGCTCATTCCTTTATTGATAGTAACGGAAATTTAGTAAACGGAATTATTGATTTATATGTTACCGAATATTATAAACTCTCTGATATGCTTTTGGCAAATTTGAGCACCACTTCTGATGGAAAACCATTAGAAACAGGCGGTATGTTAAACATTGAAGCCTTTAAAGAGAAAGCATCTTTAAAATTAAAATCAAGTATTGAAGTTACATTTCCAAGAACAAACAAAAAAGAAGGGATGCAGCTCTTTTCTGGAGAATGGGAAAACAGAAATGTAAATTGGAAGTTTCAAAAAGAAATTGAAAAAGAATCTATAATTGAAGACATTGAGGTTGAGGAAGTAGAAGAAGACATTGAGGTGCCTTATGCAGTTATTGAAGAAGTACCAATTTATCCAGGTTGTGAAAACGGAAGTAGAGTACAAAAAAAGAGATGTACAAGTGCAGCTATTCAAGAATTTGTGCAACGCAATTTTAATACAAGTATTTCTCAGGGCTTGCGGTTAAGCGGTAGGCAACGAATTAATGTGATTTTTAAAATAGATAAATTTGGTAACACGACTTCTATTAGATCTAGAGGACCTCACCCATTAATTGAACAAGAGGCTAACCGTGTTGTAGCGTCACTACCTAAAATGACACCGGGAAAACAACGCGGTAGAGCAGTTACGGTACCTTATAGTTTGCCAATTATTTATACAATTTCTGATGCTAAAGAGGTAAATGTTACATTAGGAGAAATTAATAATGCACCTATTAACAACCAAGTAGAATACGACACTCTGTATGTTTCAGTTAGAGGTCAAGTTGAACAGATTAAGGCAGTAATGCACGATAAATATTTTGAGGTAGATTCTACATTCATTAAAACTTGGGAAACCTATACAAAGCAGAAATTAATTAGAGTTTTTGGAGCAACAAACAATCAAACCGTAATTTTAAGAAAACCTTTGTTTGAAAAGGAAAACACTCAGTTTAAAATTCTAGAAGACGATTCAATAAGTCGAGGGGGTCATGTTATAAGAAAGGTTTGGGATGATTCACTAATACCCGCCACTTCTAAAATCATGAGACTAGTGCCAAAACCAAAAATTATTGTTGGAAATGAATTAGTAACCGAAGAAACATTACAAAAGCGATTAGAAAATGCAAATGATAATAAAACGATAACAACCAAAGCTATTAATAGTTATGCTATGCAAATCTTGAATTTAGGCTGGATTAATTTAGATAGATTTGTAAGAAATGGCAATGTTGTAGATTATAAAATTAAAGTTAAAAATAGAGATGGAAGAGCAAAAGTTAGTATGGTGTTTAAATCGTTAAGTTCCATTTTACCTAGCCGGAATATAAAAGGACATATTGGTTTTGGAAATGTACTTAACAATGAAGATGTTATCCTAGTAGCTATAAAAAAACAAAGCGGTAAACTGTATTTAGATATTATTGACACAAATACTGAACAAGACGCAGATGTTGAGTTCAATTTTAAAGAAGTGAGTTTAGAGGAACTTAAAAATGAGTTGCAGAAATTGAATAATCTAT
Source organism: uncultured Wocania sp. (assembly GCF_964021735.1). Lineage (NCBI taxonomy): Bacteria > Pseudomonadati > Bacteroidota > Flavobacteriia > Flavobacteriales > Flavobacteriaceae > Wocania > uncultured Wocania sp. The sequence goes on from NZ_CAXIBN010000017.1 coordinate 9,346, forward strand.
TTTAGCTAGTTTGTTTATAATGTCTGTCAATATAAATCGATAGCTTTGTATTGTTTTAAAACCACATATTTTTTTATACTGGCTAACTAAATATAAATTGTCAAGCAATGTTAAAACTAATCGAAGCACCTAATTTTAATAGGTTTTTTAAAGTTGAGAGAATATTTTTTGCAACTTCATCAGAAAAGTATTTTCTGTTTCATTTTAAGTTAAATCATGAGTAATTTCTTGGTTGATTTTCTCAATTAAATCAAGGCATTCTTCTTTTGATAAATCGTAAAATGCCATTTTATTTCACTTCTAATTTATAGCCTACACCATGAACGTTTACAATACTTATAGACGCATCATCTTTAAATTTTTTTCGAAGTTTAGATATAAACGTGTCTAAGCTTCTATCAACAAACACACCATGATCTTCCCATATCTCTTTTACTAAAGTTTCTCGTTTAACAATTTGGTTTTGGTTAGCACTAAGAATAGATATTAATTCACATTCTTTGGTAGATAATTTTATTTCAACAGCCTTTTTAATGAGCTTATTTTGGTCTTTATAAAATTTATAATCTCCAATTTTTGAATATAACTTTTCTTCGTCTGTTAGATTAGTGTTATTATTTCGGTATTTATTTAACCATAAAAAAACAATAAGAATTAATGGCAAAATTATTATAATCCAATAAAATATTTTTTCACTTAAAGCAGATTTATTTTCAAGAAATAATACTTGAATGGTATAGCAATCAGCAGGTAAATTACGACCAACACAAGGAACTATGTTTTGTTCTTTTTTTCCTTTAATTTGAAAACTATAAAAGACCTCATTGCTATTACAATTAAACACTTCAACTATATATTGTTTAGGTAGATTGGCCACTTTTAAGCTTTTATTTACTGCTGCCATTAAACTATCTGGGGTTATAGAAAGTTTGTTTTCAAAGGCCAATTGGTACCTGTTCTTACTTAAATTTGTAATTGGTAATACACGCGATGTTGAATCTCTATTACTAAGTAAAAGCGTGTTACCTACATCTCTTAATGCTACTTTTACCGTTTCAGAAAAATGCAGATTAGCTGTATTATCTGTACATCCTAGCAACAAAAAAATCAGCATTAACCGTAAAACAAAGGATACTTTTTCCATAGACGTTTTTAAAACAGTTAAATAACCGAAAATTTTAAATTTTTCACATCCATTTTGCACTTCTTTTACAATTTTTTCACAAAAAAGAAAGGCAATGCATCTAGTTTTACCAAAATTATAAATTATGAAGAAAATAGCTTTAGTATGGGCACAATTAATTTTTTGTTCAATAGTTGGTTTTAGTCAACAAGAAATATCAATCAACACAAAAACCAGTATTGTAAATTGGAAAGGTTCCATGCTTTTTAGCTTTGGCGGACACCACGGAACAGTTAATTTTAAATCTGGTAACATTATTAAAACAAATGATAAAATTACTGGAGGAAATTTTACTGTAGATATGAGTTCGATAATTAATACCGATGGCGATTACAGCGAAGACTTAGTAAACCATTTAAAGAATGAAGATTTTTTTAATGTTGAAAAACATCCAACAGCAACATTAGTGATAGACAAAGTAGAATATCATAAAAGCGGACAATTAAGAATGCATGCTAACCTTACCATTAAAGGTATTACAAAACCTATTTTATTCGATGCTAAATTAAATTCAGATAACACAAAACTAACTGCGAAATTTAAAATTGATAGAACCGATTGGAATATTGTTTATGGTGCTAAAGGTATAGTTAAAGTAAAAGATTATGCAATTTCTGATGCCATTGAGTTTGAAGTAAAACTAAATTTAAAATAACTATAAAATGAACAAATTAACTATATTACTTATCGTGCTTTTTTTTAACTGTAAATCAGATAAAAAACAATTGGCAGCATTGTCAGAGAACGAAATACATAATAAACCAGAAGTTATAAAAGATTTTACTACTGTTAATGATAAAGATTACACACTACATTTTGAAATAGAAAACACAAAAAATAATCCAGTATTGGTAATTTCTATCAAGCTACATAATAACTCTTATTTTGTATCTCCTTATGCTAAGCGTAATTTTAAAGGTAAATTCTATATGGATTTAGGAAGCTATACTCACTTAGATTTCGAAGGAGATATTATAGAAAGCCCTCGTTCTGTTGAGGAGTTAGATTCACACCCTTTTGTAAACGGGAATGTAAATTGGGTAAAAGTAAATACAACCTATAAACAGAAATTACGTGTAAAATTAGAAGAAGATTTTGTAGTGTTTGGCAGAGTACGTTTTACTATTGAACCACGTTGTACTTTAGAAGAAACACCTTTTGGAATATCTTATAAAAATGGTGTGATGACTCTTATTGAACCAAAGTGTTAGTGAAAATTAATCGTTAAAATTTACTAAAGTTTGTTCTTTTTTAACTGTCAATTTAATAGTTCTCCCTAAAATTAAGGCACGATTATCATCTTCGTGTCCAGCAGGCATACCAAATGCAATTGGAAAATCGTAATCAGCAAGGGCATCTAAAATAAGTTGCTCAATTGAAGTGCCCCAAGGTGTTGTATTTTTCCGCATGTTACTCATATTACCTACAATAACACCTCTACAGTTATCAAAGTAACCAGCACGTTTTAAACTTTGTAGCATCCGGTCTATATGGTATTTATATTCGCCAATTTCTTCAATAAAAAGTATTTTTTTAGAAACATCAATACTCGTTTCAGAACCCAACATGGTATGTAATAAAGTTAGATTGCCACCAACTAGTACGCCTGAACTATTACCAGTTTTATTATACTCAGAGCCTTTTAAGGTATAACTTAAAGGGTTTCCAAAAATGGCATCTTTAAAGGTTGAAATAGTTTCCTTTATTTCATCTAAATCGTCTTGCATGCTCGTGCACATCATAGCGTGTAGACTCTCAAAACCTTCATTATGAAATTGATTATGTAGTGCTGTTATATCAGAATATCCAATCAGCCATTTTGGGTGGTTTCTAAATTTTGTATAATCTAGTTTGTCAAGGATTCTAACTGTGCCGTAACCACCACGAGCACACAAAATAGCACTTATTGTAGGATCGTCTAATGCCCTTTGAAAATCCTCACAACGCTCATTATCAGTTCCTGCAAAATGATTGGCTTTGTTAAAAACGTTTTTTCCAACAACGGTATGTAATCCCCAACTTTTAAGAAGTGCCCGAGCTTGATTTATAGCTTCGAGTTTATTTTTTAAAATCCCAGAAGGCGCAACAATAGCAACTGTGTCTCCAGCTTTTAAATAAGGCGGCTGTATCAATTTACTTGTTTTGTTAGATGTTGTGTTTTGTGCAGAAATGGTTTCTTTTCCAAAGAAAAAAAGAGTGCAACTTAAAACGATAATTAAAATATGTTTTGTCATAATGTAAATTTACATTTTTTTTCTAAATAGGTAGCAAAATGTGTACTTTTACGGCTTTAAAATGATACGTCATTCCGAGCGTGTTACACTGAGCTTGTCGAAGTGAAGCGTGGGAATCTGTTTAATTTAATTTCCTGTTCATGAGATTGCCACAGTCGTAACCTCCTTCGCAATGACGATTAAAATTTAATTTTTAGATTGATGAATCAACCAAAACGACATACCATTACTGCGGCGCTACCTTATACAAACGGTGCTATTCATATTGGACATTTAGCAGGAGTTTATGTGCCAGCAGATATTTATGCACGCTATTTACGTTTAACAGGAAATGATGTGCTTTTTGTTTGCGGAAGCGACGAACACGGTGTGCCTATTACTATTAAAGCAAAAAAAGAAGGTGTTTCTCCGCAAGATATTGTAGATAAATATCACGCCATAATTAAACAATCTTTTGAAGAATTTGGAATTACTTTCGATAATTATTCGCGAACATCAGCTAAAATTCATCACGAAACTGCATCAGAATTTTTCACAACTTTAAATGATAAAGGTGAATTTATTGAAGAAACCACAGAGCAATTGTTTGATGAAGAAGCCAACCAATTTTTAGCAGATCGTTTTGTTGTAGGAACTTGCCCAAAATGTGGCAATGAAGAAAGCTATGGCGACCAATGTGAAAATTGCGGAACCAGCCATAATGCAACCGATTTAATAAATCCTAAATCAGCCATAACAGGTAATGTGCCAACCTTAAAACAAACAAAACACTGGTTTTTACCTTTAGATAAGCATGAAGACTTTTTAAAAGAATGGATTTTAAAAGGACATAAAAAAGATTGGAAACCTAATGTTTATGGGCAAGTAAAATCGTGGATTGATGATGGTTTACGCCCAAGAGCAGTAACACGTGATTTAGATTGGGGCATTCCAGTTCCAACTAAAGGAGGCGAAGGTAAAGTATTGTACGTTTGGTTTGATGCACCTATCGGATATATATCATCTACCAAAGAATGGGCAGCTCGTGAAGGAAAAGATTGGGAACCCTATTGGAAAGATAAAGACACCAAATTGGTGCACTTTATAGGAAAAGATAATATTGTATTTCACTGTATTATTTTTCCAGCTATGCTAAAAAGCGAAGGTTCTTATATTTTACCAGAAAATGTGCCAGCTAACGAATTTTTAAATTTAGAAGGCAATAAACTATCAACCTCTAAAAATTGGGCGGTTTGGTTGCCAGAATATTTACAAGATTTTCCAAATCAGCAAGATGTATTGCGTTATGCTTTAACAGCAAACGCACCAGAAACAAAAGATAACGATTTTACTTGGAAAGATTTTCAAGCACGAAATAACAACGAATTAGTAGCCATTTTTGGCAACTTTATTAATCGTGTAGTTGTACTTACTAATAAATATTATAGTGGAATTGTGCCAGCTCCAAATGAATTGACTCAAATAGATGAGGAAACACTAAACACTATTAAAGCCTATCCAGATGTAATTGCAAGTTCTATTGAGCGTTATCGTTTTAGAGAAGCGGGACAAGAACTTATGAATTTAGCACGATTAGGTAATAAGTATTTAGCCGACGAAGAGCCATGGAAAGTCATTAAAGTAGACGAAGCTCGCACACAAACTATTATGTATGTGTCATTACAAATAGCATCAGCCTTAGCCACTTTAAGTGAGCCGTTCTTACCTTTTACTTCGAATAAGTTGAAAAACATATTGAATGTCACGTCGAGCGCAGTCAAGACGTCATGGAATGAAGTAAGTACCAAAGAAGTATTGCTCCCAGCAAACCACCAAATAGGAAAAGCAGAATTATTGTTTTCAAAAATTGAAGATGAAACTATTCAAAAACAATTAGATAAATTAGTAGCTAGTAAAAAAGCTAATGAAATTGCGAATGCTACGGTTGAACCACAAAAAGACACTATTGCTTTTGAAGATTTCACCAAATTAGACATCCGTGTAGGGACTATTTTAGAAGCTGAAAAAATGCCAAAAGCTAAAAAACTTTTAGTTTTAAAAGTAGATACAGGGATTGATGTACGTACGATAGTCTCTGGAATTGCAGAAAGTTTTACTGCAGAAGAAGTGGTTGGAAAACGAGTAACCGTTTTAGTTAATTTAGCACCAAGAACATTACGTGGTGTAGAAAGCCAAGGTATGATTTTAATGACTGAAACATCCGATGGTAAATTAGTGTTTGTAAATCCAGACACTAAGGCTAGTCATACAATATCAAACGGGTTACCAATAAGTTAATTTCTTGTTAAAAGTAGTTTATAATAATTAAGGAATTAATGGTGTTCAAACACCTGTATGTCAATAAAATACAGAGCTTACTTCATGTTGTTTAAAACTTTAAATAGTTGCTGCTTTATAAACTTAAGCATCTAGAAGCATAGTTAAATTCGTATCTATCATATATAAATTAATTAAAAACCACTATATGAAACGAATTATTTTACTACTTATCACAGCTACTTTAATGTCCTGTGGAGCATCAAAAACTATTAGAGATTCAAAAAAAGTTATTAAAGGCGATTGGACTTTAAGCTCTATTAATTATAGTGCTTTAGGTACTTATAATGTAACGTTGTTAAACGATGCATCAAAAGCATGTTTTGAAGGTAGTACATGGCGTTTTATTCCAAACAATAATACGGGAACATATAATATTGATGATGCCAATTGTTCAACTGGAATGCGCTATTTTAATTTTACTCTTCAAGAAATAGACGAACAAACAGGGCTTTATGACTTTTTGTTGAAACCTACAAACGAAAAAGGGAAATCAGACACCAATCAAGGGTTTCGTATGTCCTTAAAATCTTTATCAGATACAAATATGCAATGGCAACAAACCATATATGTAGATGGAAAGCCATTTATAATTAATATGAATTTCACTAAATAATAGATAACTATGAGAACTTTTATAAATAAAATTGCAATATTACTATTCACAGGTGCTTTAACAATTAGTTTAATGAATTGTAAAGCAGTTCAAAACGCAAACAATAAACAAAAAGGTGCTGTAATTGGTACTACTGGCGGTGCTATTTTAGGAGCTATTATTGGCAACAATGTTGGTAAAGGAGGTAATGGTGAATTAGGAGCTGTTATTGGTGGTGTAGTAGGTGGAACGGCTGGAGTGCTTATAGGTAATAAAATGGACAAACAAGCTCAAAAAATAGAAGAGGAAATTCCTGGGGCAAAAGTAGAGCGTGTAGATAATGGCATTGTGGTAACTTTTGATGAGGGTAGCGGTGTATATTTTGCAACTAATAAATACAATATTAATAATGCATCTCAAACAACTTTAAATAAACTTACTAATGTTTTTAAAGAATTTCCAGATACTAATATTCTTGTGGTAGGACACACAGACAGTGTTGGAGATGCTAATTATAATATGACGCTTTCTAAAAACAGAGCGTATGCTGTAACTAATTATTTTACGCAAAACGGAGTAAGTTCAGGTCGTTTAACCACAAATTGGTTTGGTGAGACTCAACCTATACACGATAATACAACGGCTGAGGGTAGAGCTAAAAACAGACGTGTAAATGTGGCTATTTTACCAAATGAAAAAATGGTGGATGATGCAAAAAAACAGGCTGGTGATAATTAGCCTTTTATTTGATTGATGATTAAAACAGGGGCATATCTTTTTGGATATACCCCTGTTTTTTATTGCGTTCTATTCACTCTAGTAGAATGCATCATTTCTAACTTCCATGTGCTATCCTTTTTAATAGCTACAATACTTTCTAGCCATTGTAATTTGCGCTCTAAACTATCAGATTTTATGGTAGCATAGTTATGGTATGCCATCCAAATACGATTATCTTCTTTTTCTGCCTTAAAAAAATCAAAACTATTAATACGTTTTAAGCCGGTGTCTCTTAGTTTGGCACGCTTGCACCAATTGGCAATTGTATCATTAGTCCAAACCTCGCCATGTTCTAACAGAATAAAATCATCAGTATGATATTTGGTGAGTAGTTCTGCTTTCTTATCACTCCAAACATCATCAAATACACCTTGTATCAAATTTTTAACAGCTTCAAAATCTTTGGTATCATTAGTTTTTGTTATGTCTTTCTGGCAACCAGTAAAGATTACAAAAGAAAACAAAAATACTTTTAATAAGTGTTTCATAACATTCAATTTTTTTAATTCAAGTGGTACATAAACCTTATTTTTGTTGAATTACTTTAATGTAAATGGCAGCACAACTAAAATACATAATTTCCTATACAAAACTTCCAGAATCTTCAGTAAAAAACACTATTGAATTATTAAATGAAGATTGCACCATTCCCTTTATTTCAAGATACAGAAAAGAGCGCACAGGAAATTTAGATGAGGTTCAAATTGGCAATATTGTAAAGTATAAAGAACAGTTCGAAACTATAGAAAAACGAAAGATTGCCATTTTAAAAACACTTAAAGAACAAGCCGTTTTAACTTTAGAGTTGCAACAAAAAATTGAAGCTACTCAAGATTTAACAACACTTGAAGATTTATACTTACCATACAAGAAAAGCCGCAAAACAAAAGCTGAAAAGGCACGACAAAATGGATTGGAACCATTAGCAAAAATTATAATGAGTCAGAATGCAAATGATTTAGAATCTATGGCATTAAGATATGTAAAAGGTGAAGTTAATTTGATTGATGATGCTTTAGAAGGAGCAAGACATATTATTGCAGAATGGATAAACGAACGTACCGATGTTAGAACGAATATTCGTCATCAATTAGAGCGTTTCGCTATGATTTCCACAAAAGTAGTAAAGGCAAAAATAGATGATGAAAAAGCTCAAAAATTTAGAGATTATTTTGATTGGGAAGAATCGTTAAGCCGAATACCATCACACCGCTTATTAGCTATTTTAAGAGCTGAAAGTGAGAGTTTTATTCGAGTTAAAATTAGTATAGACGACGACCGCGCTTTGGATAACATAGAAAGACGCATTATTAAAAGCAATAACACTTGCGCGGAACAGATTCAAATAGCTATTCAAGATGCTTATAAACGTTTATTATTTCCATCGTTAAGTAACGAAGCTTTACAAGTAGCCAAAGAGAAAGCAGACGAGTCTGCAATAACCGTTTTTGCAAAAAACCTAAAACAGCTTTTATTAGGTTCGCCAATAGGGGAAAAACGCGTTTTAGCTATCGATCCCGGATTTCGTACAGGATGCAAACTGGTATGCTTAGATGCACAAGGCACACTGTTATATAACGAAACTATTTATCCGCACCCCCCAAAAAGTGATAGCATTGGAGCCATAAAGAAAATAAGCTCGCTTGCCGATGCTTATAAAATAGAAGCTATTGCTATTGGAAATGGAACAGCATCAAGAGAAACAGAAGCTTTAGTAAAAAGAGTGCATTTTAAAAATAATGTACAAGTTTTTGTAGTAAGCGAAGCTGGAGCGAGTATTTATTCTGCATCAAAAATAGCACGAGAAGAATTTCCTAATTACGACGTTACAGTTCGTGGTTCGGTATCTATTGGTCGTCGTTTACAAGATCCGTTAGCAGAATTAGTTAAAATTGATGCCAAATCTATAGGTGTTGGACAATATCAACACGATGTAGACCAAGCTAAACTTCAAAAACAATTAGATATTGTAGTTGGTAATTGTGTAAATGCTGTTGGTGTAAATATTAATACGGCAAGCATACCGCTGTTGAGTTATGTGTCTGGAATTGGACCTAAACTAGCCAAAAATATTTTTAATTATAGAAACGAAAATGGTGCTTTTACCTCTAGAGAAGATATTAAAAAAGTACCCAGATTAGGAACAAAAGCTTTTGAGCAAGGAGTTGCTTTTTTAAGAATCAAAAATGCTAAAAACCCATTAGACGATTCGGCAGTACATCCTGAAAGTTATGGCATTATTAGTAAAATGGCTAAAGATTTAGGGAAAACAATTGCCGAATTAATTGGAAATAAAGATGTGCTTCAAAAGATAGATTTAAAAAAATATTGCACAGAGTCCATTGGATTGCTAACACTTGAAGACATTATTAAAGAACTAGAAAAACCTGGACTAGATATTCGCGAACAAGCTAAAGTATTTACATTCAATCAAAATATAAAAACAATTAACGATTTAAAAGAAGGACAATTACTTCCTGGAATTGTAAATAACATTACTAATTTTGGATGTTTTGTAGATGTTGGAATTAAAGAAAGTGGTTTAATTCATGTTTCTAATTTATCCGATAGTTTTGTAAAAGATGTTAATGAGCATGTATGCCTACATCAGCAAATTATTGTAAAAGTACTAGAGGTAGATGTTTTGCGAAAACGTATTCAATTAAAACTGCAAAAATAACTTAATAGCTTTTTTTAACAAGCAAAAGCACTAATCATTCTGATTTACAATTGGTTAAATTTTTCAGCTTAAAAAACGTTATTCTTATTTAGAATAAATAAAAATAATAAATATATTTGCAAAAATTCATTTACAAGAAATGATAGCAAAGTGTTATCATATTAAAAAAATAAAATAAAAAATACCGGTATGCCGTCTGCAAACTACATACCGGTTAAATGCAAATCAACTCTAAAAAAATCAATTAACATTCAATTCAAAAATATGAAAAATTTTAAGTTTAATATGAGCTTAGGCTACATATTAAAGATTACTTTACTTAGTTTAAGCAGTATAATCATGCAGTCTACTTTTGCCCAAAATGGTTCAGAAAAAGTAGAAATAAAAGGAAAAATAACAAGTCAAAATAATGAGGCAGTACCTTTTGCAACTCTACTATTGAAAGGGACAAGCCTTGGAACATCATCAGATGAAAATGGTGCATTTCAATTTTATGCTCCAAAAGGTAAATATAATATAGTTGTAAGTTCCTTAGGGTACGAAACAATAACTAAAAATATTGATGCAACCAAAAACCCAGTTGTAATTAATTTTATTTTACAGGAAAGCAATACACAACTTCAGGAAGTTGAAATCATAGGGCGTAAAGAACAGAGTTACAAAAACACAAATTCGTTTATAGCAACAAAATCTGCTACAAAATTAAAAGATGTGCCACAGTCTGTTGGCTATGTTACAAAAGAGGTGATTTTAGATCAAGGTGCTTTTAGAATTAACGATGTTGTAAAAAATATTAGTGGTGTAAATCAACATTCGTTTTATAACGATTTGGTTATAAGAGGTCACCGAGTTTCAGGACAGCGAAATTCTGGGTTAATGCTAAATGGTATGCGTATCATGACTAGTTTTTGGAAACAACAACTCATCCCCCACATAGAGCGTGTCGAGGTTTTAAAAGGACCAGCATCTGCTTTATTTGGCAATGCTTCTCCAGGAGGTGTGGTTAATAGTGTTACTAAAAAACCATTGTTTGAAGAAAAGCAATCTATTAGTGCATCTATGGGTAGTTTTAATACGTTTAGACTGTTGTCAGACTTTACGGGGCCTATGACCAAGGATAAAAAACTATTGTATAGATTAAACATAGGTTATGAAAATTCAGATGGTTTTAGAGATTTGCAATTTTCTAAAAATATCGTTTTTGCACCATCATTTTCATTTATTCCCAGCGACAAAACACGCTTAAACTTTGATGTTGTTTACCAAGACTCAAAAGGCAGAATAGACCGAGGACTTGCTGTTTTTGGTAATGGAGACCTAAATTCGGTGCCTATTACAAAATCTTTAAGTGCTGCCAACGATTATTTAAATGAATTTAATTTAAATATTACATTATCGTTACAACATAAATTTACAGACCATTTAAGTTTCAACAGTAAATACTTAAATTCTAGTTATGATGAAGATTTACTGGAACACCGAACCGCAAACTCCTTTGCAGCCTTGGGCGATGGAACTTTTGATATAACTAAAGTAGCTATGCGTGTTTTTGACAGAAAACGCTCATGGAACAACCAAAACTTTAACAATTACTTAAATTACAATTTTAATTTGGGTGAAATTAAAAATAAATTATTGGTTGGGTACGATTATTTTCAGCAAGAATTACAGCCAGGGGGTTCTCAATTAGAAGCACGAGCTTATTTATTAAAAAATGGAACAGCTACAAATTCGTTTAATGTTGCCAATATAGATAATTATGTTTTAGATACCAATGGAAACCCCGTTACTAACGTGGCACATTTTGACTTAACATCAAATACAGGAAATGTGTTACGAGATATGAGCAAATATGTTTACAGACTAAGAAGCTTTACGCAATTTAAACAAGTAAATAATGGAGTTTACATTCAAAATCAGTTTAGTTATAAAAAACTCGATCTTTTAATTGGTTTAAGAAAAGAATACTTTACAGACTACATAAATTACAATACCGAAAACGAAGAAAAGATAAACCAAGATGCTTTTATCCCAAGAATTGGTGCTGTTTATAAAGTAACATCAAATGTAAATGCTTACGGAACTTGGGTTAAAGGTTACCAACCACAAACTGCCACAGCCATTAATAACCCAGATGCAGGTGGCCCTTTTGATTCTTTAACAAGTGAGTTGATTGAATTTGGATTTAAATCAGAATGGTTTAAAAATAGATTAGGAGTTTCTTTGGCATATTACAACTTAACCCAAAAAGGAGCTTTATATGATGCTGGAGATACTAATAACCCAGACAGATTGATGCAAATAGGTGAAGAAAAATCAAAAGGATTAGAATTGGACGCTTACGGGAAACTACAAGAAAACTGGAGCTTGGTTCTTAACTATGCTTACAACGATGCGTTTTTTTCTAAAGCAGATGCAGCTACCCTTGCAAAGTTTGGAGATACTAAACCAAATGCACCAAAGCACACGTTTAACTTATGGACAAAATACGTTATCAGTCAAGGTGATTTAAAAGGTTTAGGCTTAGGATTTGGCTACGATTACGTAAGCGAAAGAAAAGGGTCTATTATTCGCGACCCTAATTTAGTACCAATTTTTCCAAGTTATGGTTTGGTAAATACGGCTTTTTATTATAACGTAGACAAATTTCAAATACAATTAAACATAAACAATGTATTTAATAAAACTCATTGGGTTGGTGCATACGATTTTTTAAGATCGTTCCCTGGACAACCAAGAAATGTTATAACTACCGTGTCTTATACTTTTTAATAAGTGAAAATTAATAAGAAAACATTTTTTAAAATTCATAGTTGGATAGGAATTAAGTTAGGCATACTATTTTTTATAGTATGCTTTTCTGGTACACTAGCAACACTTAGCCACGAAATAGATTGGCTTTTTATAAAAGAAATAAGAGCTACACCACAGGATACTTTAGCATCAAGAAATCTTATAATAAAAAATTTAAAAGAAGCATATCCCAAAGGAAAATTAACCTATTGGTTAAGAACAGATGAACCCTATTTATGCGATATTCTATATGTAGAACAAGAAGGTTTTGGTAGAACTTATGTGTTTGCAAATCCCTATACTGGTGAGGTACAAGGGCATGCTAACTTAACTTTTCAGCGTTTTTTTAGAGACTTGCATTACTTTTTATTTATACCTTTTCAAATAGGGCATTTTACGGTACTCACTTTTGGGTTTCTTTTATTTATTTCATTAACTACTGCGTTATGTTTTTATAAAAAATGGTGGAAAAAGTTATTTAAGCTGCAAACAGGAAAAGGGGCTTTAGTTTTTTTTAGAAGTTTGCACAGGTTGGTAGGGCTGTGGTCTATTCCGTTTACTATCCTGTTTTCAATCACAGGAATTTGGTATTTTGCAGAACGTACTAACATAGGCGGTTTAGGAGATGCAGTAAACCCCAAGTCTCCTAAAATAGAAAATACTGTATTTAACAATACTGATAAATTTAGATTTACCATAGATTACGATAAAGCTATTGCTCTTGCAAAGCAAGAGGTATCTGGTATCGAGATTGGAGGTATAAGCCCTTCAAAAAACAATAATGAAGCTATTTATTTAAGAGGGAAGTCTCACGTTCCCCTAGTACGCCAAAGAGCAAATAGAATATATATAAATCCAAATAATTATGAGGTTTTAAAAGTGCAGAAGGCTGAGGAAATATCTACTGTAATGTGGCTTAATGATATTGCAGACCCTTTACACTTTGGCTATTTTGGGGGCTTGCTAACAAAAATTATATGGTTTATAGCTGGTTTGGGTATTTCATCATTGGTGTTATCAGGAATTTGGATAACCCTTAGGCGTAAAAAAATAAAACAAAAGAAAAAAGAAAGCAAAATTATGGGCGTTTGGAAATACATAAATGGGTTATTCTACCTAATCATGTTGCTATTTATGTATAGTATCATAATAACTAGATATAGTGCTTCAACAAAAGTTGTTTCTATAATTAGTATAGGCTGGCTAGTTTTTATGGCAATGGGTTATTATATCTTTGTGTACCGACTAAATAAAGCGGTAAATAATAACATTTCATAGCACTTTAGATAACTCAAATTTATCTCGTGAAAGCGTATTCAATTAAAACTGCAAAAATAAAAAATGCGAACTGAAAAGTAGTTCGCATTTTTTCTATTAAAACAGAAAACAGATTATCTGTTCATGTTTTTAATTTCGTTTATAAAAGTATCCAAATCAACACCATTACTAACAAGCGTTAAAGCCTTATCAACTATATATTTTACGTTTACAGCATGAAATCCAAGTCCTACACCTATTTTATGTAAAAGCCTGTGTTCTGAATCCCCTTTAATTTGATCTACGTGTACCATACGTACCAAATCGTATAAACGTTCTAAGCGTTTGTCGTAAGAAACAGGTGGATTTATAGGATGCGATTTATAATTCTTTAAAATTAATTTATAATCTGCTTCACTAATATTTAAATTGTTGGCTAATCTATCTAGAAAAGCTTTCTCATCATCTGTAATAATTCCATCATCCATAGCTACACGAACTATAGCTGCAAAATGATCTTCATTACGCTTTTTAAAACCACTATCAAATAAATCTGAAAACGACATATGTTTTTGTTTTTTTGTGCTGCAAATATAAATAAACTTCAATCTTTTTTAATTAAAAATTAGCTTTTTTTAGGATTTCATTTTACAAGGAAAATATTGAGATTCAAGTTTATCTTTAACGAAGTCGAAAAGGTGTAATTTCTAATGCAAAGAATAAAAAATATGCACGAGCTAATTTCTAAAAAATTCTTATAAAAAGAATTCTAAACTGTATATTTGCAATCTTAAAATCTAATAATTAGGTGAGTAAATCTATCCTCTCGCAAACCTACGCACAGACTTTGCAAACGCAAAATCTGCAAACTGCTATTGCCCAAACTCAAAATAAAATACATGTAAAAGGACTTGTAGGGTCGTCTTTTTCCTTTGTTATTTCTAGTGTTTTTAAACAAGCCGAAAAACCGTTTTTAATTGTTTTTAACGATAAAGAAGAAGCGGCACATTATCTAAACGATTTAGAGCAGTTGTGTAACCACAAAGATGTTTTGTTTTACCCAGGGAGTTACCGTAGGCCATACCAAATTGAAGAAACCGATAATGCCAATGTATTGCTTCGTGCTGAGGTTTTAAACCGTATTAATTCGCAAAAAAAGCCAGCTATAATTATTACATATCCAGATGCCCTTTTTGAGCAAGTGGTTACTAGAAAAGAGTTAGAGCGTCATACTTTAAAGGTGGCTGTAAACGATAAAATTTCTATCGATTTTGTAAACGAAGTACTGTTTGAATACCAATTTAAACGCGTGGATTTTGTAACCGAACCTGGTGAGTTTTCAGTGCGTGGTGGTATTGTGGATGTGTTTTCGTTTTCGCACGACGAACCGTATCGTATCGAGTTTTTTGGAGATGAAGTTGATAGTATTAGAACCTTTGATGTAGAAACTCAACTTTCTGTAGAACAAGTCAAAAAAATTAATATTATCCCAAATGTTGCTAATAAACTCATAGAAGAAAAACGCCAAAGTTTCTTAAAATATATTGCGCAAAAAACGGTTGTTTGTTTTAAAAACACCGATTTATTCTTTTCAAGAATAGACGATTTTTATGAGAAAGCTGAAGACGCTTTCAAAGAACTCTCATCAGATTTAAAACACGCAGAACCTGACGAGCTTTTTTCTAATTCAACCTTATTAAAAAAGCAATTATTAGATTTTACAATAATTGAATTTGGTACAACTTCTGTTTTTAATAATTTATCTAGCAACATTGTTGCCTTCAATACCACACCACAACCCTCATTTAACAAGCAATTTAATCTTTTAATAGAGGATCTAAATGCTAATCATGAAAAGGGGTATACTAATTATATAGCTTGTATTAGTGAGCAACAAGCAAAACGTTTTCATGATATTTTTGACGATTCTAATCTCGACGTTAAAGAGTATCAAACTATAATATTATCACTGTATAAAGGGTTTATAGATCACGACTCAAAAATTGTATGCTATACCGATCATGAAATTTTTGAGCGTTATCATAAATTTCATCTTAAAAATGGCTACGCAAAAAAACAAGCCATCACATTAAAAGAACTTACAAATTTAGATATTGGCGATTATGTAACGCATATCGATCATGGTATTGGGCGCTTTGGAGGGCTTCAAAAAATAGATGTAGAAGGTAAAAAACAAGAAGCAATAAAATTGGTTTATGGCGAACGCGATGTGTTGTATCTAAGTATTCACGCATTACATAAAATCACTAAGTTTAACGGAAAGGACGGAAAGCCTCCAAAAATTTATAAACTTGGTAGTAATGCATGGAAAACCCTTAAGCAAAAAACAAAAGCACGTGTAAAACATGTTGCGTTTAATTTAATAAAACTTTACGCAAAACGTAAAACACAAAAAGGCTACCAGTATAATCCTGATAGTTATATGCAACACGAATTGGAAGCCTCGTTTATTTATGAGGATACACCAGACCAAAGTACAGCAACCGAAGATATTAAAGCCGATATGGAAAGTGAACGCCCAATGGATCGTTTAGTTTGTGGCGATGTTGGTTTTGGTAAAACCGAGGTGGCTATTCGTGCAGCATTTAAAGCTGTCGATAACGGCAAGCAAGTTGCTGTTTTAGTGCCAACAACCATTTTGGCATATCAACATTCAAGAACATTTAAAGAGCGTTTAAAAGATTTTCCTGTTACCGTAGATTATGTAAATCGCTTTAGAACCGCTAAAGAAAAACGAGAAACTCTTGAAGGTTTAGAAAATGGAAAAGTCGATATTATTATAGGAACTCATCAATTAGTTAACAAAAATGTTAAGTTTAAAGATTTAGGCCTTTTAATTGTAGATGAAGAGCAAAAATTTGGCGTAGCCGTAAAAGAAAAATTAAAAACGTTAAAAGATAACGTTGATGTGCTAACACTAACGGCAACGCCAATTCCGCGTACATTGCAATTTAGTTTAATGGCAGCACGCGATTTATCGGTAATTACAACGCCGCCTCCAAATCGTTATCCTATTGAGAGTCATGTTATCAGATTTAATGAAGATACCATTCGTGATGCCGTGAGCTATGAGATTCAACGTGGCGGACAAATATTCTTTATTCATAATCGAATAGAGAATATAAAGGAAGTTGCAGGCATGTTACAACGTTTAGTGCCCGATGCTAAAATTGGTATTGGTCACGGGCAAATGGAAGGCAAAAAGTTAGAACAATTAATGCTCGCATTTATGGATGGTGCTTTCGATGTTTTAGTAAGTACAACTATTGTTGAAAGCGGACTTGACGTACCAAATGCAAATACTATTTTTATTAATAATGCTAATAATTTTGGGCTAAGCGATTTACATCAAATGCGAGGACGTGTAGGAAGAAGCAATAAAAAAGCATTTTGCTATTTTATAACACCTGAATACTCTGCAATGACAGACGATGCGCGAAAACGCATTACCGCTTTAGAGCAATTCACAGAATTGGGAAGTGGTTTTAATATCGCTATGAAAGATTTAGAAATTCGTGGAGCAGGCGATTTATTAGGTGGCGAACAAAGCGGATTTATTAATGAAATAGGATTTGATACCTACCAAAAAATACTAAATGAAGCCATTGAAGAACTCAAAGAAAACGAGTTTAAAGAATTATATAATGAAGATGAAACCAATAAAGTTTATGTAAAAGAAGTCACAATTGATACCGATTTCGAATTACTTTTCCCAGACGATTACATAAATAATATTGCAGAACGACTAAACCTGTACACGCAACTTAACAATTTAAAAACCAAAGAAGAATTACAAAAATTTGAAACAGAACTTATAGATCGTTTTGGAGAATTACCAACACAAGTGACCGATTTATTAAACAGTGTCCAAATAAAGTGGATGGCTACCAAATTAGGTTTCGAAAAAATAATAATGAAAAACGGTAAATTTGTAGGGTATTTTATAAACGACCAACAAAGCCAATTTTACCAAAGCGAAAACTTTACAAAAGTGCTTAAATTTGTGCAAACAAATGCTGGTATTTGTAAGATGAAAGAAAAGCAAACCCGTAATGGTTTACGGTTATTACTTACTTTTGAATCTATTAAATCTGTAAAACAAGCCATAGCAGTTTTAAAACCTATAATGGCTTGATTATTGTTTTATTAAAATTAAATTAAAACTCATGTTAAAACGAATTGTTGCCTTAGCAGTTTTACTGCCAAATATTTTTTTTGGGCAACACACTATTAAAGGCACATTTTCTCCAGCCGAAGATTATAATATAGCGTTGCTTTATAAAGTAACACCTACGGTTTCAGAGTACGTTACAAACTCTGAGATTAAAGATGGAATTCTTGAACTTAAATTAGATTCTGCAGCAACAAAAGGTATGTACAGAATCGTTTATGCTATTCCGCAAGAAGACTATAATTTTGATATTATTTACAACGGAAAAGAGAATATAGAATTTACGTTTAATTCTGAAACTGGAGTTGAATTTTTAGCTTCCGCTGAAAACAAATTATTGGCATCCTACAAAAATAGTATGTCTATGATAACCCACAGTATTGGTAATTTTTACAGAGAAGAAAGTAAAGATACGATAGCTTTAAAGTCTATTTTTAATACACAGCGTGAAGCACAATCTAGTTTTGAAACTTTGGCAAAGGGTACTATAGCACTTGAGTTTATTAAAGCAAACACACCGTATATTCCTGAAACATTTGAGGATGTAAAAACCTATGTTGAGAGTCTAAAAACACATTATTTTGATTATGTGGATTTTAATAATGAAACGCTACAAAGCTCTAATTTTTTTGATGAACGGATGCTAAATTATGTGTTCGGAATGTCATCTGAAGATGTAGACGAAATCACAAATTATAAAAACAATATCGATGTTTTTTGCAATGCCATGAAGTATGCTCCTGATGGAATAAAACGGATTCTATTAATAGATTTATGGCAACAAATGGTAGATTTAGGATTTGAAAATGTAGCAAACTATATATCTGAAACCCATTTAATCGATGTAGCTAAAGCACTAAATGATGAAGAATTAATTAAAGGTTTAACCTTGTTTAAAAACACTTCTATAGGAAGTAAAGCACCTGATTTTTCTTTTGAAATTGAAAATGAAACTAAAAAATTAAACGAGTTAAATACTGCCGTAAATTACATCATCGTATTTTGGAGTAGTACATGCTCGCATTGTTTAGATGAAATTCCGCAATTGCAAACCTTTGTAAAAACACAAGAAGCGGGCAAGGTAAAAGTAATAGCTATTGGCTTAGAAGAGGAACCCAATAAATGGGATATTTTAATAAAAAAATACGCTGATTTTATTCACGTTTACGGTGAAGGAAAATGGGATAACAAAATTGGGAATGATTACGGTGTTACGGCAACACCAACCTATTTTGTTTTAAACAAAGACAAAAAAATTATTGCAAAACCAGAAGATGTTGAGGCTTTAAAAATGTTTTTTGAAGCTGAATAAAATAAACGCCATAACGAGGAACAAAGCGACGTGGTTATCTGTTAATCAGTAATAATGAAGTTCTTTTAAACAACATCTCGACTGTGCTCAGTGTCACAGTTAAGCGAGGCAATTAAAAATGATAAAAAGCATTTTCTAAATGCTCAAT
>NZ_CAXIBN010000018.1:0-27858 GCF_964021735.1 uncultured Wocania sp.
GATAGAGGGTTTCATAGATTTTAAAATCGATTAGTTATGTTTTGAGTTTTTTAAGGCGCAACTTTTTTATTAAATAGAGTAACACTACCAACCACCAGATGCGCCGCCGCCGCTAAAACCGCCGCCACCGAAGCCTCCACCAAATCCGCCACCGCTGCTACTTCCACCAGAAGACCAGCCGCCACCAAAACCTCCAGAGTTTCGTCTGTAACTTCCGCGTCCAGAATTACTTAAAATAATGGCTTCAAGAATATCAATGCCGTTAGATCTATTGCCTCTATTACCACCATTACCTCCATTTCTTCTATTTTTAGAAATAGAAATTAGAATAATGATAAATATGAAAAGTAGAATAAAAATAAATCCAATTGGAAACTCGTTATTTGATGATTTTCGAGTGCCCTGATATTCACCATTTAAAACTTCAAAAATAGATTCTATACCTTTATTTAAACCTCCGTAATAATCATTTTGCTTAAAATAAGGTATGATGTCGCGCTCAATAATACGTTTAGATAAGGCATCTGTTAAAAGATATTCTATGCCTTCTCCAGTATTTATACCTATTTTTCTATCATCTTTAGCAAGAATTATTAAGATACCATTATCTTCTTTTTCCTGTCCAATACCCCATTTTTCACCCCATTGAGCTCCAAGAAAATTGATGTTTTCGCCTTTAGTTGAACTGATAATTGTTAAAACGATTTGAGTTGAAGTGGTATCAGAATATTTTATAAGTTTTTTTTCTAAGCTGTTTTTTTGTGATGCTGAAAGCAAGTTAATGTAATCGTAAACACTAGTTTGAAATTTTGGTTTATCAGGAATATCAAACTGAGCAAAAGAAAAACTAAATGCAAAAACGATTAAAAGCAAACTTGTAAAAAGTGTCCTTTTTTTTATGAATGATTTAATAGTTAATATTAAGTATTGCATGTTAAACTTAGCCTTTAGAAATATCGTTTGAAAGTTCGTTAGTGTCTAAATTTGAATAGGGGAAATACGTTTTAAGTTGTTCTCCAGATTTTTGAATGCCTTCAACAAGACCTTGTTTGAAATTTCCTGACTTAAAATAAGATTGCATAATATCTTTAGTGCTATCCCAAAAATTATGTGGCACTACGTTATTTATACCAATATCACCATAAATGACAAAGTTTTTATCCTCGATAGCTAAATAAATTAATACAGCATTTTGCAGTTTGGTGTTGTCCATTTTTAAAGTATGGAAAACCTCCAAAGCACGATTTGTTGCATCGCCATTTGCCGTTTTTTCAATATGAACTTTTATTTCGCCAGATGTATTTAATTCAGCTAACCTTATAGCTTCAACAATATCGCGTTCTTCACTAGCGGTTAAAAAAGCCTCAATCTCAGACATTAAAATTCTACTTTTGGAGCGTTTTCACTACCTGAAGCACTTTTAAATCTTGCCATTTCTTCGAAACCAAATAGGCTAGCTAATAGTTTTCCAGGGAATTTTGTAGTGTAAATATCGTATTTATTAACAGCATCATTAAAACGATCTCTTGTTACGTTAATCCTATTTTCGGTACCTTCAAGTTGCGATTGTAATTCTAAAAAACTTTTATCTGCTTTTAAATCTGGATAACGTTCTACTGTTAGTAATAATTTGGATAAAGCTCCACTCAATCCCTGTTGTGCTTGTTGAAACTGAGCCATTTTTTCTGGGGTTAAATCGCCAGCATTTATAGTGGTTTTTGTCGCTTCAGAGCGTGCTTTAATAATACCTTCTAAAGTCTCTTTTTCATGTGCTGCATAACCTTTTACAGTAGCAACTAAGTTTGGAATTAAATCGGCACGACGTTGGTATGCGCTCTCAACTTTTGACCAAGCTGTTTTGGCATCAGCCTCATATTCTACAGCCGTATTATTAAATCCTTTAGCCCAAGAGTAGATTCCAATGGCTATAATTGCTACAATAATCCATGGTAAAAATTTCTTCATAGTAGTAGTGTTTTTTAGTTGTTTAAACGTTACAATAGATAAGTTGAAAATAAACGTAAAATGTTACAAATGATTTTTAATTTTTGTCAATTGATTTTTTACATCTTCAAGCTTACTAATAATTTCAAAATTATTTAAAGTTTCTTTTTTGCCTTCTTTTAAATGAATTTTAGCACCTTCTAAAGTAAAACCACGCTCTTTTACAAGGTGATAAATGAGTTTTAAATTTTTAATGTCTTCAGGCGTAAATTTACGATTGCCTTTGGCGTTCTTTTTTGGTTTAAGTGCATCAAACTCTTTCTCCCAAAAACGAATTAGTGAGGTGTTTACATCAAAAGCTTTGGCTACTTCACCAATGCCATAATATCTTTTTTCTGGTAAATCTATATGCATTAATCTAATGATTGATTTTCTAACGATGCGTGCTCTAATAATTTGCTAAATTCTTCAGCGGTTAAACTACCGTAATAAAAGTTTATTGGGTTAATACGTGTACCATCTTTAAATATTTCGTAATGTAAATGTGGCGCTTCAGAACGACCAGTACTACCAACAAAACCTATTAAATCACCACGTTTTACTTTTTGGTTTTTTTTTACATTATACTTATATAAATGCGCATATAAGCTTACGTAACCAAAACCATGATCTATTCTAATATGTTTGCCATAGCCACTTGACCCAGCATCGGCACGTTTTACAATTCCATCGCCAGTAGCATAAACAGGTGTACCTCTAGGGGCTGTAAAATCCATGCCCCAATGCATTTTTCTAACTTTGGTAAAAGGATCGGATCGCATACCATAACCAGAAGCCATACGTGTTAGGTCTTCGTTACTAACAGGTTGTATGGCAGGAATTGCTGTTAAAAGTTTTTCTTTTTCTTCAGCTAATACGGTAATTTCATCTAGAGATTTAGATTGCACTACAATTTGTTTTTGTAGAATATCTAAACGTTTATTACTTTCTATAATTAATTTGGAATTATCAAAACCTTCCAAATCTTTATAACGATTAATACCACCAAAGCCTGCTCTACGTTGCTCATCTGGTATAGGATTTGCTTCAAAATAAACGCGATAAATGTTATTGTCTCTATCAGCAACATTAGCAAGTACTGCTTCTGCTTCATCCATTTTTTTATTCAACAACTCAAACTGTAACTGTGCGTTTTGTAGCTCTCTTTTTAAAGCTTTTTCTTTAGGTGATTCAATGTATAAATTGGCTATAAAAAAAAGGATAAATGAAAACAAAAAAGAGGCTAAAAGAAATAGAGAAATGTAAGCAAATGTTTTTCTTTTTTTGCGTTCAATTTTTCGATAGGATAGCGAATCAGAATCGTAATAATATTTTACCTTACTCATTGTTTAAATTATACTATTTTTGCAATTGAAAATTCAACATTAGAGGTTGAATTTAATATGCAAACGAACAAACCTACAAAAAAATTATCTTATGTTTTGTAATATTATTTCAATAGTAGGTTCATGCTGTCCTAAATTTAAAATAAATTTGCAGTATAAATATAAAAATTGTTTCGCATTAAGAGTAATTTAACAGAAACAAGATTTACAATAAAAGTACATGAAGTCACAAGATATTCGATTAAAATTTTTAAGTTTTTTTGAAGAAAAGAAACACAGCATTGTGCCGTCGGCACCTATGGTTTTAAAAGACGATCCTACATTGATGTTTGTAAATTCTGGAATGGCACCTTTTAAAGAATATTTTTTAGGAAATGCTCATCCTAAAAATAACCGTATTGCCGATTCTCAGAAATGTCTTCGTGTTTCAGGAAAGCATAACGATTTAGAAGAAGTTGGTTACGACACATATCACCATACGTTGTTTGAAATGTTAGGGAATTGGAGTTTTGGCGATTACTTTAAAAAGGAAGCTATAGCTTGGGCTTGGGAGTTGCTTACTGAGGTTTATGGCATTGATAAAGATATTTTATATGTTACTGTTTTTGAAGGAAGTGATGATGCTGATAAACTCCCTATGGATACCGAAGCTTTTGATTTTTGGAAAAAATTCATTTCTGAAGACCGTATTTTAAAAGGCAATAAAAAAGATAATTTTTGGGAAATGGGCGACCAAGGTCCATGTGGCCCCTGTAGTGAGATTCATGTAGATATTCGCTCTGCAGAAGAAAAAGCTAAGGTTGATGGAAAAGATTTGGTAAACATGGATCACCCACAAGTTGTAGAAATTTGGAATTTAGTTTTCATGCAATACAACCGAAAAGCCAATGGAAGTTTAGAAAACCTTCCTGATAAACATATTGATACTGGTATGGGGTTCGAGCGACTTTGTATGGTTTTACAGGGCGTGCAATCTAATTACGATACCGATGTTTTTACACCAATAATTCGCGAAATCGAAACCATTACAGGAAAAGATTATGGTAAAAACCAAGAAGCAGATGTTGCTATTCGTGTTATTTCTGACCATGTTCGTGCTGTGGCGTTTTCAATTGCCGACGGACAGTTACCAAGTAATACAGGCGCAGGTTATGTTATTCGTAGAATTTTACGTCGTGCTGTACGTTATGGCTTTACGTTTTTAGATAAAAAAGAACCTTTTATATATAGATTAGTTGGTGTGTTGAGTAATAAAATGGGAACAGCTTTCCCAGAATTAAGAGCTCAAAAACAATTGATTGAAAATGTTATAAAAGAAGAAGAACAATCGTTTTTAAGAACTTTAGACCAAGGGTTGGTATTGTTAAACCGAATAGTTGAAGAAACCAAAGGTGATACCGTTTCAGGCGAAAAAGCTTTCGAATTGTATGATACTTATGGGTTTCCTATAGATTTAACGGCTTTAATTCTTTCTGAAAAAGGCTTAAAATTAGATGAAAAAGGTTTTAATGAACACCTTCAAAAACAAAAAAATCGTTCGCGTGCAGCCAGCGAAATGTCTACGGACGATTGGACGATTTTAAAAGACGATGCCGAAGAAGAATTTATAGGCTACGATACGCTTGAAGCTAACGTAAAATTAACCAGATACAGAAAAGTAACTTCCAAAAAAGATGGCGATATGTATCAATTGGTTTTTAATTTAACGCCATTTTATCCCGAAGGAGGTGGACAAGTTGGCGATAAAGGTTATTTAGAAGATACACATGGCGATGTTGTTTATATCCTAGACACCAAAAAGGAAAACAACGTTATTATTCATTTTACTAAAAACTTACCAAAGCATCTTAATGAAACTTTTAAAGCCGTTGTTGATGCCAAACAACGTTACAGAACCGAGTGTAATCATACAGCAACACATTTATTGCATCAAGCACTAAGAGAGGTTTTGGGTGAACATGTTGAGCAAAAAGGGTCTGCGGTGCATTCAAAATATTTACGATTTGATTTTTCTCATTTTTCAAAATTAACAGTTGAGCAATTACGAGATGTTGAAAATTTTGTAAATAGAAGAATTGATGGAAAATTACCGTTGATTGAAAAAAGAAATATCCCTAAAGAAGAAGCCATTGCAGAAGGTGCAATGAGTTTATTTGGTGAAAAATATGGCGATACAGTTCGTGCTATTCGATTTGGGAAATCTATAGAGCTTTGTGGAGGCACACATGTGAAAAATACAGCTGATATTTGGCATTTCAAAATAGTATCGGAAGGTGCTGTGGCTGCAGGAATACGTCGTATTGAAGCTATTACAAACGATGCGGTTAAAGATTTTTACTTTGAAAATAACCGTGCTTACTTTGAAATGAAAGATTTGCTTAATAACACTAAAGAACCTGTTAAAGCATTGCAAAATTTACAAGATGAAAATGCAAATCTTAAAAAGCAAATAGAGGCTTTGTTAAAAGATAAAGCGAAGAATATAAAAGGAGAGCTTAAAAGCGAGTTACAAGATATTAATGGGATTCAGTTTTTAGCTAAAAAACTAGATTTGGATGCCGCTGGTTTAAAAGATGTGGCTTTCGAGTTGGGTAGTCAGTTTGATGATTTATTCCTGTTATTTGCTACTGAGCAAAACGGAAAAGCACTTTTGTCCTGTTATATTTCAAAAGAATTAGTAGCTAGCAAAGGGTTAAATGCAGGACAAGTAGTTAGAGAATTGGGTAAATATATTCAAGGCGGTGGTGGTGGACAACCTTTTTTCGCAACAGCAGGAGGTAAGAATCCAGATGGAATTAGTGAGGCTTTAGAAAAAGCTAGAGCTTATTTAAATTAGAAGTTATTTAATTCCTAAAATTTTATTGAACGTTTTTATTTCACATCTGTAAAATTTTAAAAATTTATGTTTTAATGATGCATATTTGATTTTATTATTTTTCATATTTATAATTCTTAACTGTTATTTATATTAGTGTGTGAAAAGTAGAAAATGTTACAGAATATTAATTCTATGAAGCTACAAACACAAATACCATTAGAAAAGCAATCTAATAATCAAATAGATTATAACTCTAACGTTCTATTATTGGGTTCTTGCTTTGTAGAGCATATGGGGAAGAAATTAGAATACTTTAAATTTCAGAATTTTCAAAATCCATTCGGTATTTTATTTCACCCAAAAGCCATTGAAACTTTAATAGTAAATGTTATTAACAGAAAAGTATATTCTGAAAATGATGTTTTTTTGCATAATGAACAATGGCATTGTTTTGACGCACATTCAAAGTTAAGTAATACTTCAAAAGAAGATTTATTAGCAGATTTAAATCTTGCAATAAAATCAACAAACAAACAAATCAGTAAATCAACACACATAATAATCACATTAGGGACAGCTTGGGTTTATAATCATATAGAAACCAATAAAATAGTTGCTAATTGTCATAAAGTACCTCAGAAACAATTCATTAAAGAGTTAATGTCTGTTGATGCTGTCTTTGAATCCTTAAAAAATATACTCGAATTAATTAAAAGTGTAAATACAGAGGCTTCAATTATTTTTACAGTTTCCCCAGTACGACATGTAAAAGATGGCTTTGTTGAAAACACACAAAGTAAAGCGCATTTAATTTCTGCAATGCATCAGGTCTTAAATCAAAAATCATCAATCGTTAATCGTCAATCACTTTATTTTCCATCGTATGAAATTATGATGGATGAACTTCGTGATTATCGTTTTTATAATGAAGATATGCTACATCCAAACCAAGTAGCAATCAATTATATTTGGAAGAAGTTTCAGAGTGTTTGGGTTTCAGATGAAGCTTCTAAAACTATGGGAAACGTTGATACGATTCAAAAAGGATTACTGCACACACCTTTCAACCCAAATTCAGAATTACACATTAAATTTCTTCAAAGCTTAGAATCTAAAGTAAAAATACTTCAGTCTCAATTCCCAAATATTTCATTCTAAATTAAAAGTCATTTATTTGTCTTTATTCTTGTTTTTTAAAAGCGAAGCGGTCTAGATTTGTTTTTAAATATACGTAATTCATCGTATTGACTTCATTCTCATAAAATTGCAATTTTGATCCATTATCAACAATAAAATTTTAAAAAAATGAGAAAATTAAAACTAATTATGCTATTTGTAATGGCGGGGTCATTACTAACAATTACATCATGTTCAAGCGATGACGATGGTGGAAACGACGGAGTAGCTGGTTCAGGAACCATTACTGCAAAAATTGAAGGAGTAGCATTTACTTCTTTAGAAATCACATCATTTGCACAATTAACTTCTGGTGGTGGACAAACTACTTTAGTTATTCAAGGAAACACAACGTCTCAAGGAATTAATATTATTGTTAATGGCTATGATGGTGTTGGAACTTACAAGTTTACAGACAGTAATGTATTTGTTTCTGCTACTTATATAGAGCCTAATATAAGCAATCCGACTGAATCTAAAATATGGTCAGCCCCTTTTCAGGATTCTGGAAATGTAGGAGAGATTAAAATATCAGAAGAGACCGATACCGATATAAAAGGGACTTTCAATTTTACAGCTAAAAATAGTAAAGATGATACAACGAAAAGTATCACCGAAGGATCATTTAATCTTAAAAAGAAAACATCATAAACCATAAAACAAATTCAACAATGAGACATTTAAAAATACTAGTCTTTCTATTGGCAGGTTCGCTAATATTAAACGCACAAAAAGCAGAGACACCAGATAATAATTATAATCTTGGTGCCAAAATAAACGAAATGACTCTTACCATTGGTGGTGTACTAGTGGTTGCTACAAACGATGGTTTGGTAGGGATAAAACCAACGGAAACCCAACCCGTATTTACATTCAATAATTTTGGGCAACTTAAGCCAGAAGAAACACAGTTTATTCCAGGTTCGCCATATATTGTGGTCTCTCAAGGTGCTGGATCTAAATTTGCTGGAATTGCAAAAACCAAACGTGCCGTAATCGATTATATTCAGGGTAAAGTTATTTTTAACTCAGAAACAGATAATTGGAATCAAGTTTATACCTGTAATGTTGTATTACCACAGAACAAACTTGTTATTAGTGGTATTCAAAAAGAAGGCGATAAATTTGAAAAAATGACACCAAAAGTTGCTGTTTACAATTTAAGTACTCAAAAATTAGATTATAGTTTCTTTTTAGATAAACCAGGAAGAGTTGGCATAGCTAAAGATTTTAGTGTAACAGGGATACCTTTACTATTAAAGGACTTTTTAATTATTCCAACAGCTCAAGGGTTAATAGCCAAATCGCATTCTGGTGAAGATTTATGGACTACAAAAGTAAAAGGAATAAATTGGATGGTTGCTGATAAAGCCGAAAACGAAATTTATGGTTTTGAGACGACATCCAATGGGAAAAATACGCGTATCCATAAAATAGGGAAAAACGGTGCGGAATTATGGCAAGATGATAGAAAAGTAAAAGGACTTGTTTCTAATTTTGAGATACTACCACAAGGCTTAGCTGTAGTAAGTGATAAAAGTGATGGTGGAGATAGTAGTGTGTTTTCACAGAAAAATGAATCAGAAATTGCATTTTTAAGTGCGTCAACTGGTGAGGATTTATGGGAAAAAGCACCTAAAACAAAAGGCTATGTGCAACACTTTTATGTGCAGGATGATGGTATATTATTTGGTATTCAGCAAGGAGGAATTAATAAAATATCATTTGATGGAAAAACATTATTTAAAAAACCACTAAAAACAGGTGAAAACATAATGATAATGGCAGAATCACCTCAAGGATTAATTTATATAACCAGTGAAGATGCCAATATAGTTAATCTGGAAACAGGAGAACAAGTCTGGAAAAAACCATTAAAATACAAAAATTCTGCCACAGTAGCCTCAACATTTGATAGTGCAAAAAGCAGATATCTTATTGCTGCAAATGAAACCGTGTATGCCATAGACGCTAGTTCTGGAGAAGTAACAGAACTGGCAGATGTTAATTTTGAAGAGAAAGAATCGGCAAACGCTATGCAGATTCGAGATGGTAATATGTTTTTAAGCTCCTCGCAAAACATGATGTTGTTAGATAGTGACGGAAAAGAAGTGTACCACGAGTATCACAAATCTCCAGGGAAAAGTGGCTTCATGAAAATTGTTGGTGGTGTTGTAGCGGCGGCATCTATGGTTGCAGCAGTATCTACCGCTGCCTCCGCAGGAGCTAATAGAACAGGCTATGGAAGTAGTAATGATTTAAAAAATTATAACGACTATGGCAAAGAAGCTAAAAGAGCTTCAGATATGTTT
This sequence comes from uncultured Wocania sp., assembly GCF_964021735.1. NCBI lineage: Bacteria > Pseudomonadati > Bacteroidota > Flavobacteriia > Flavobacteriales > Flavobacteriaceae > Wocania > uncultured Wocania sp. Next base: position 9,636 of record NZ_CAXIBN010000018.1, read on the forward strand.
GCTTCTATTGCAGATGCTTCCTTTAAAATGATGTCTGAGCGCTTTAAAGCGACATCAGCTACCGAGGATTCTCAGTTTATTTTAACAAAACTTGATAGTGGTGTTGGGTTAGTAAAAGTAAATAAAGATACTGGTAAAGTTGATAAAGAAATTCTTTTAAAAGATAAAAAACCAGAATATAAAGTGGATGAGTTTGGAGGTTATTTGTATTACAAAGCTAATGATGAAACCATTTATGCTTACGACCTTAAAAAATAAATCTTGTTGTTGAGATTTGTTGATTAGGCGTAATAGTTAATATTATTGCGCTTAATCTTTTTTTATAACGCTTTTATCGAAAAATTAATTAATCTTAAACTTATAATTGTAGATTTAAAATGCTATTAATCAGTTCAAATCAAAAAACATCAGTTACTACAATCATTATAAATGATTTGTAATTGGTGTTTTTTTATTCCCTCCATTTTAACTCTATTAATTTTACAAATTATAATCATGGAGCTGTATTTGTTTTTTGAAACCCTTGTATTTGCTGCTATAATCGTTTTAGTTTTATTCATTTTAAGAACGCTTCTTATAACAATAAGTTTAAAGGAGATATACCGAAAACGTTATGTTGATTTACAAAACCAATTGAATGTTGAAATTCAAAAAAAACAAATTATTAATCAGAGATTTACACTTATAGATAGTTTGAGCAAATCATTACAAGAACGGATTTTTAAAATAATGGAAGAGCTTATTTTATTTCAAAAGTTTATATTTGAGAAACATAATTAATTGGTTTTTATGAAAAAAAGATTACTCTCATTCATATTTTTAATTTCAAGTTATTATTGTTTTTCTCAAAGTTCTCAAATAAGAATAGATAGTTTAAAAACTGTTGTTAGTTCTAGTGAAATTCTAAAAGAAAAAGCCAATGCTTTAAATAATCTTGTGGATGAGTATTTTGAATTGAATAAAGATTCTGCAGAAGTATATATTCAAAAGACTTTAAAATTAACTGATAATGATAATGAATTAAAAAGTATATATATACATAGTTTATTAAAGTACGCTCAATTTTATATTATAAAAGGAGACTATGAAAAATCAATGTCATATTACTATAAAACTTGGGATAAATTAAAAGAAGAATTTAATTACGATCTATATACTAAATATTATGGAGATCTTGGAGTGCTTAATTTTTATAAGGGAGACTTCAAAACTGCTTTAGAAAATTTCCAGAAGGCACTTCAATTAGCAGAAGATGAAAATAATAAAGAGGACCAATTGAGGTTTCTAAATAACAAAGCATTGGCTATGTCTTATTTGGGTGAAGCAGAGAACTCGCTTACTGTTCATAAAAGAGCTATTCAACTAGCTGAAAAGTTAAATGATTCTACATCTTTAGGAAAATCTTTCAATAATATAGGGCTGATATATGAAGATATGAAAGAATATGAAAAAGCTTTAGAGTTTTATTTAGAAGCCTTAGAAATAAAGAAAAATGGAAAGAGTAAGGTAGATGTAGCAAATAGTTTGTTTAATGTAGCTGGGATGTATAAAGAAATTGGTGAAAAGAATAATGATACTTTACTCTATGTAAAAGCTGAAAAGCATTATGAATTAGCGATTGAAAAATCCAAAGAAGTTGATTATGGTAAAGTAATTTTATTCTCAAAAACAGGTATGGCTCAATTAGCAACTGTTAGAAACAAACCTTTAAAAGCCATTGAAATTTATGAATCGGTTGTTGAACAAGCTAAAAAAGCTAAAGATAATCAAACATTAAGAGTTACTTATCTCAACTTAGGCGTTAACTACCTTAAAATAAATAAGCTCAATATGGCAGAAACTTATTTTCTTAAAGCTATGCCATTTATTATTGAAGCAGAGAATCCTTCAGATATGGCAAGTTTATATAAAAATTTGTCAGTACTCTATAAAAAAACAAATAAGTATTCAAAAGCTCTTGATTATTTTGAAAAACAATATGAAATTGAAAAAGATTTAACAAAAAATTCTTTAAAAGATAAAATTTCAGAATTTGAAGTTAAATACGAAACCGAGAAAAAAGAAAGAGAAATCCTTTCGCAACGAGCAGATTTAGCCGAAAAAGAATTACATCTTAATAGAAAAAACACCCAAATAATAGGACTTGTTATTTTAGCTGTAGTTTTATCAATTTTAGGATATTTACTATTTAATCAACAAAAGCTAAAAAACGCACAACTTAAAAAAGAGAGTGAATTAAAAGAGGCTTTGGTAAAAATTGAAACTCAAAACCGATTACAAGAACAGCGTTTAAGAATTTCTCGCGATTTACACGATAATATAGGTGCTCAACTCACTTTTATAATTTCTTCCATCGATAATTTAAAATATGGTTTTAAAATAACTAACGATAAGCTAAATAATAAATTAGGAACTATTAGTGAGTTTACTAAAGACACGATTTACGAATTGCGCGATACAATTTGGGCAATGAATAAAAGTGAAATTTCAATAGAAGATTTACAAGCCAGAGTATCAAATTTTGTTGATAAAGCAAGTGTTTCTGCTAATAAAACCAGCTTTAATTTTAATATTGATCAATCGCTTTATAACAACTTACAATTTTCATCGGTTAAAGGCATGAATATTTATCGTATTATTCAGGAAGCTGTAAATAATGCGATAAAATATGCCGAGGCATCAAATATAAATGTAGATATAAAAAAGGAATTAGGAGGGGTGCAATTTTCTATAAATGATAACGGTATTGGTTTTGATGAAACTAAAGCTGAATTAGGAAACGGATTAAACAATATAAAAAAGAGAGCACAAGATATTGGTGCTAATATTAATATTGAAAGTATTTTAGGCAAAGGGACATTAGTAAAATTAACGGTGTAATTTTATAAGCATGAACATTAAACTAGCTATAGTTGATGATAATTCTTTTTTAATAAAAATGGTTGAAGAAAAATTGTCTTTTTTTGATGAATTAGATGTTAAGTTTACGGCTATAAATGGGAAAGATGCATTGCGAAAACTAGAAAAAAATCATAATATCGATTTGATCTTAATGGATATTGAAATGCCTGTTTTAAATGGTATTGAAGCCACAAACCTTGTTAAGAATAAATATCCGCACATTAAAATAATCATGCTTACCGTTTTTGATAATGATGAAAATATTTTTAATGCTATTAAAGCTGGAGCAGATGGCTATTTACTAAAAGAAATAAAAGCCAAAAATTTATACGATGGTATTTTAGAAACCTTAAATGGCGGTGCTGCAATGAATCCTTCTATTGCAATGAAAACGTTAAAACTACTTAGAGACCCTATTAAAATAAGTTATATTGAAGAGCAAGAATGCATCACACTTACTCCGAGAGAAATAGATGTTTTAGAACAATTAAGCAAAGGGTTGAGTTACAATCTAATTGCCGATAATCTTATTTTATCAGTTGGCACAGTAAGAAAACACATTGAAAATATTTATAAAAAACTACAAGTACACAACAAATTAGAAGCAGTACAAAAAGCTAAAAAAAACAATATCATTTAACTTAATATTTGTTTAACCTATAGTTAACATTGGTTCTCTTATAACTTTATATATTTGTACCGTTAGTTAGTTTATTTATAACATTAGTTAGACTTCTTATGTCGAAGAAAACTGATGTTTTTTTTGTTTTAAACAATTTTCTAAGAAGCTTGCGATAGGTAATAGTAGAAATTGTCATTCATGTAAAAGCGGGAATCTCATTTTTATAAATTCTTCAGTTTTAATAAAGTTTCTTTTCTCTTAAAAATATTTCTAAATTAGTACATGCGAAAAATTCTATTTGGTGTCGTTATCACATTAGTCATTTTATTCACTTTTAAATATTGTGGAGATAAAAGAGAAGATAAAATAGTACTTCAAGAAAGTTCGGCACTTATTCAAAAACAAATTAAAAATGTGGGTAAGCTTATTGTTACCGAAGGGCATTTTAGCGAAGTTTTTAATTATAAAAACTCCAAAGAAATTTTTGGAGAATATTTAACTTCAGATAAAAAGGCATTAGTTGTTGTAAATGCTGAAGTTACGATAGCTTACGATTTAAGTAAAATTGAATTTAAAATTGATGAAGCCACAAAAACACTTCAAATAATTAGTATTCCAAAAGAAGAAATAAAAATAAATCCAGATTTGGAGTATTACGATATGCAATCCGATTTTTTTAATCCTTTTGAAGCTAAAGATTACAACGATATAAAAAACACAGTTAAAGTGTCATTAGCTAAAAAATTAGAAACCTCCGATTTAAAAGCGAATGCGAAAAACAGATTAATCAGCGAACTCTCAAAGTTTTACATTTTAACCAATTCTTTAGGTTGGACATTGAAATATAACGAAACACAAATGGAATCGTTGGACACCTTTCAAAATTTAAAATTGTAATTCTCAATTATGAATAAAATTACTTTGCAAAACGTCCACAATCGTATAAAATCATACATTCACAGAACCCCAGTTTTAACTTCGCAATTAATAGATAATTTATGCGATGCAAATGTTTTTTTTAAATGCGAAAACTTTCAGAAAATGGGCGCTTTTAAAATGCGAGGTGCTACCAATGCTATTTTAAATTTAACAGACACACAGAAAAGTAAAGGCGTGGTAACACATTCTTCTGGTAATTTTGCTCAAGCTTTATCGTTGGCAGCAAAACAAATAGGAGTCAAAGCTTTTATTGTGATGCCTAAAAATGCGCCTCAGGTAAAAAAAGATGCAGTAAAAACTTATGAAGGGATTATTATTGAATGCGAATCGAATATTAAAGCACGAGAAAAAGAAGCTTATAAAATTGGAATAGAAAAAGGAGCTACGTTTATTCACCCGTCAAATGATGATGATGTTATTCATGGACAAGGAACTGCTGCTATAGAATTATTAGAAGAATATCCCGATTTAGATTATATTTTTACACCTGTTGGAGGTGGTGGTTTGTTAGCTGGAACATTATTGGCTGCAAAATATTTTTCTAAAAACTGTAAAGTTATTGCGGGCGAACCAAAAGAAGCTGATGATGCTTACAGGTCGTTACTATCTGGGAGTATTGAAAAAAATGAAACCTCGAATACCATTGCTGATGGACTGAGAACCCATTTAGGCGATAGAAATTTTCCGATTATAAAAAAGCATGTTGAAAAAATTATACGTGTTGAAGAAGATGAAATAATTCATGCCATGAAACTCATTTTGGAGCGTATGAAGATCATCATTGAACCTTCAAGTGCTGTTGCTTTTGCTGCACTTTTAAAAGAAAAAGAAACTATAAAAAATAAAAATATTGGTGTAATAATTTCTGGCGGAAATGTAGATTTATCTAATCTTCCTTTTTAACAAATAAAGCACCTATTCTTTGAGTTGATAATTATAATTTGTTATTTAAACTCGTCCAACCACCACCATTAATAACTTCAATACCATGTTTTTTTAAAATACCTGCAGCATTACCAGAACGCATACCACTAGCACAACATGTAATAACGGGTTTGTTTAATTTTTTAATCTCATTAATTTTTGAGTTGATAGTTTGTAGTGGCATATTTTTAGAACCGCTAATAGCGCCTTGGTTATATTCACCAGTCGTACGTACATCAATAATAATAGCCCCTCTTGTTTGAAAATCTTTAATCATATTGTTTTTATTACCAAATAGAAAATCTAATAATCCCATGTTTATTTTGTTTGTGCAAAGATTCTTTAATTTTTATTAATGAATGTAACATCAGTTACCAAAAGGATAATTGAATAAATTTTTGTGTATATTCAACCTTTAGAATTTATAAGTAAATGATGCAGCCTTACGTAACACTAAATATAGAAAATCAAGTTGGATATATTGAGTTTTTCCATCCAGAGCATAATGCGATGCCTAGCGATAATCTTAAAAAGCTAGAGCAAGCTATAGTTGAAGCTGAAAAAAACGATGCAATTAAAATTGTTGTTTTAAAAAGTGGGGGAGACAGAACGTTTTGTGCTGGTGCCAGTTTTAAAGAACTTATTGCAATTGATGATGCCAAAACTGGAAAGCAATTTTTCTTAGGTTTTGCAAATCTTATAAATGTAATGCGAAAATGCTCAAAGTTGATTATTGGTCGTGTACAAGGAAAAGCAGTTGGCGGTGGTGTTGGTTTAGCAGCGGCAACCGATTATTGTTTGGCAACCAAATATGCAGCCATTAAATTAAGCGAATTAAGTCTTGGCATTGGTCCTTTTGTTATTGAACCAGCAGTGTCTCGGAAAATGGGACAAACAGTTATGTCGCAAATGACGATTAATGCAGAACAATTTTTTACGGCGAAATTTGCAAAAGAAAAAGGCTTATATGCCGATGTTTTTGATACCGTTGAAGCTTTAGATGAAGCTGTAAAAATTTTAGCGGAAAAACTAGCAAGTTATAATCCTGAAGCTTTAAAAGAAATGAAAGATGTGTTTTGGAAAGATACAGCGTATTGGGATGAATTACTTATTGAACGTGCCGAGATTAGTGGTAACTTGGTTTTGAGTACCTTTACTAAAGAGACTTTAAACCGGTTTAAATAAATTGAGTATTGTTACGTTATTCCGAGTTAGTTTCAGAATCTCATGATTTTTCAATTATGTGACCCTGAAACTAGTTCAGAGCGACGAAAAACCTATTTTACAACAGTTCCTTTTTTCACAATCCCCAATCCATCATCAATTAAACGCCCAACTTCGGGTCTGTTTTGTTTAATAGTTTCTAAATGATTTATAATGCTCTCGCATAATTTAGTTTCATTTCCTATAAAAGCCAATTCGTAAAGTTCAATAGGTAATAGCCAATCGTTAGGATGATTTTCTATAAGTTCTTCTAAAACTTTAGTTCTAGAAATGGTTTTGTTTTTGCCTTCTCTATAATCTCTAATCTGTTTGTAAAGTGCTTCAAGTTTAAGTAATTCACTAGATTTTTTAACATGAATGGTTTGTGTTGATGGCACATGTGTAATTAAATCAAAACTATTCAAATCTGCTGGTCCAGAAAAAGCCGAAACAATAGATTTTCCAACAGCCATGTCGTAAATACCCCATTCTGGTTTAAATAAAAGCGTGTCGTGATGTGTAACGGTACAATTTTTAAAACTAATTAATATTATTTTTCCTTGTAGGTTTCGTTTACCAGTTATGATTTCACCAGAAACGATAATACCACCTTCAAATTCTAGAGATATAACTTTTTCTTCATAAATATTATAAGCACTTAAATCGCGGGGACTCATATCTTCTATAGCAAGATTAATGCCTTTTAGTTTCCCTATTGGAGAACCAAATCCTTCAGTATGCGTTTCAATACCATGTCCAACCAACTCTTTTTCTCGATATGCCAATGCTGTTTCACCGCTCGTTTGAATGTAAATAGGTTGCCCTTCGTCTTCAATAACATTGCTAAACACACCAGAAATTTGTATGCCCGTACTCAACTCGACAGTGCCTAATGCATGGGAGTGAATGAGTTTATTAACGCCCGAAAGCCCACCTTTACGCAATGCCATAGTATTTGCAAATTCTTCTAATATCAGACTTAAATGTGCAAAATCTGGAGTTACAAAAAGTTGAGGTTGTGGTTTTGTAATATCGAAATCTTTATAAGTAGCTTCAATATTATAAGGTAGTTTTTCAACTTCATTAGTCATACACCAAGCGCTTTCTCCTATAGACGATAATAAACCAGCGCCGTATATTTTTGGATTTTCTACGGTTCCTATTAAGCCATATTCAACCGTCCACCAATGTAGATTTCTTATCAGTGCCATTTCACTGGGTTTACCCATGTTTTTTTGCAAGTCTTCAACCTTTTTTTCTGCGGAAGCGATATCATCTTCTTTAGAATTTGGTGCTTCTTTAATGATAGAAAGATGCCTTACTGCTTCGTACAACTCGTAATCTTTAGCCGATGAAATGGCTTTACAGCCAACTTCTCCAAACCTCCTTAAATATTCCGCATATTCAGGATTTGCAATAATAGGTGCATGTCCTGCACCTTCGTGAATAATATCTGGAGCAGGTGTATATTCAATATGCTCTAATTGTCTAATATCGCTCGCAATAACCAAAACATTATACGCTTGAAATTCCATAAAGGCATTAGGCGGAATAAAGCCATCTACCGCAACTGCTGCCCAACCAATATCTTTTAAAATGCGGTTCATACCGTACATGTTGGGAATGCTATCAATAGAAATCCCTGTTTGTTTTAAACCGTCTAAATAGGATTTGTGGGCGACTTTTGCTAGAAAATCGACATTTTTACGCATTACATAACGCCAAACTGCTTGATCTATAGCCGAATAATCGTCGTAATTTTGAGGTTTTATAAATTGTTTTAAATGCTTTGGTAAGCGATTTAAAATAACATTAGATTCTATGGTATTCGACATAATTTTTATTTATATAACTTGATGTAAAAATACGAATTCTCTATAAAAACTAGTCAAAAAATGATTTATTAAAAATTAAATAAACCATTTTAAGGTTTGAAATAAGAATTCCATATATTTATAACTCTATAATTGGTTCAATACTATGTATACAAGACGAATATTTCCAGTGGCCGGTGTGTTAAAATGGACACGTCGTCATATTTTTTTATTCCTTTTTTTAGCGTTAATTCCTGTTTTCCTTTTTGATGTTGTAGGTTTAAAATGGTTACACGTACCATGGCTGCCATTAGGCGCTTTAGCCACAGCTGTAGCGTTTATTGTGGGATTTAAAAATAATGCGTCCTATGACCGATTGTGGGAAGCTCGTAAAATTTGGGGAGGCATTGTTAATGCATCACGTTCTTGGACTATTATGGTTAAAGATTTTATTAATAATGACCATGCAAAAGTTTCTCTTTCTGAAGCTGAATTATTCTTAGTACATCGCGAGCTAGTTCACCGTCATGTAGCATGGTTAACAGCACTACGTTATCAGTTACGTAAAGATAAACCCTGGGAAATGCATCTTAAAAATAAGCGATCTAATATAGAATTTAGAGCAGCAAAATATAGAGTATGTGAAGATGAAACTCCAATTGAAGAAGCCATAAAACCTTATCTTTCAGAAGCTGAGTTTAAAGCGGTTTTTGCTAAAGAAAATCAAGCATCCCAAATTTTAGGTATACAATCTAAACGTTTAAAAGAATTAATGAATCAAGGTTTGATTGAGGATTTTAGGCATATGGAAATGACTAATATGTTGGTTGAGTTTTATACACTTCAAGGTAAGTCTGAGCGTATTAAAAACTTTCCGTACCCAAGACAATTTGCTACTTTAAATTATCTTTTTGTTTGGATTTTCATCATTCTTTTACCTTTCGGAATTATGGAGGGATTTGAAACCATTGGTAATCATATTCTCGAAGATTTAGCAAATCACGAATCTCAAACATCATTAGGTCATTTAATACAGGAATTTATTGCGAAGCATTTTGTGTGGTTTTCAATTCCGTTTAGTGCATTGATTTCTTGGGTGTTCCATACTATGGAAGCTATTGGCGAAAATACCGAAAACCCTTTTGAAGGTGGGCCAAATGATATTCCTATTACAGATATGAGTCGAGGTATTGAAATTGATATTAGACAACTTATTGATGATACTGATATTCCTGAACCATACAAATGGACAAATGATATTGTAATGTAATTAATAAATTAAATTATGTATAATTATAAAGCCAAAATAATTGATGTTTACGACGGAGACACTGTGACTGCTGTTGTAGATTTAGGGTTTTTGCATTCGCAAGAAATGAAATTACGCCTTTACGGTATTGATACGCCAGAAATGAGAGGCCCAGAAAAAGAAGAAGGTAAAAAAGTGAGAGATATTTTAAGAACAATGATTCTCGATAAAGAAGTTACTATCCGCTCCTACAAAGATAAACAAGGTAAATATGGACGTTATTTAGCTAATATTGTTTTAGAAGATGGTTTAGAAGTTAACCAATGGTTGGTTGATAACGGGCATGCAAAACCGTATTTTCCGTAAATAAAAAAGCAACTCAAACGAGTTGCTTTTTTATTGTTTTATTGTTGCGTTCCTGGAGGATACTTCTCCATAATCTTTGATACAAATTCTTTAATACGTAATTCTTTTTTCTCCATATTTCGGGTTAAATATCCAGAGCCCATACCTTGCCAAACTAATTCTTTTTTATTGGCATCAATTAAATCTATATACAAAGTGCCTTGTGTACTAGTTGATACCATTGGTTGTTGGTTCCAGCCCCAACCCCAACCAGGTCCGAAGCCTCCCCAGCCCCAGCCGCCATAGCCCCAGGTGTTGTTATAAACATTAACACGTTGCTGTGATTTTGTAAAAAGACTAATTAATAAATCTGGGTTTTCAGATGTTGTAAAGCCTTTTGCTAAAAGCTCAGCTTCAATAGCGCGCATAATTCTTTTTTTATCTAAATCGCTAATTTCAGCTTTATCGATACCAGTTTTAAAGAAAGCAAAAGTTTTGTATTCGCCAAATTTTGCATTCTTATCATAGTCAGTTGCAACTCTAACAGAACTACAAGATGATACCAAAATTAGCAATGCTAAAAAAGGTAATACTTTTAATGTTTTTTTCATAGCCTTAATATTTAGTTTTCTTTTCTAAAATACAATAATTCACTCTAAAATTATTGATTTTTTATGTATTTATTAACATCAATAATCATACCAAGTGTTTTTTTAACAAAACAGCTTTAATGGGTTAGCTATTTGCTATTTGAATTTGTCTTTTTACCTGTTCTAAGTGAAGTCGAAGGATTATAACCATAGGGGCAATGCCTGCAACCACTTTCGCAACAATAACCTCTTTTTAAATGGTATTGTTCGGTAAAACAACGGTAACCTTCAGGCGTTAAGTAAAAGTCGCCTTCTTCAATAGGGATTATTTTCTTCATTATATTGCAAATATAATATATATTGGAAAACCGCTCCTTGACTAAAGGGGCAAGGTTTCTATTTATTAGTCATCTTCACGAAAGTGGAGATTGGATTGATTTTTGAATGCAGTTGTTTATGATTTTCATTTCTAAATACTTAGTGCCAAAAGGATATACCGGTTTAACCATTTTTCCTTTTGTGTTTTTAAAGAATAGTCGTTTTAAAACCGATTATATTTTAATTAACCACGAAAAAATTCATTTGAGACAACAACTAGAAATGTTAGTAATACCTTTTTATTTGGCATATATACTTGAGTTTTTGTTTAAATTAATTCAATACAGAAATTGGAATTTAGCTTATCGTAATATTTCTTTTGAACGCGAAGCTTATGCTAACGAATTGAATTTAGATTACTTAAAGCAACGACCATTTTGGGGATTTTTAAAGTATCTTTGCGCCAATGATTTTTAATCTAGAACATAGTATTAATCAGCCTATTATTTTACCCGAAAATAGAGGTGTTGAGTTGTATATTAAACGCGAGGACAAAATACATCCTTTTGTTTCTGGAAATAAATACAGAAAACTAAAATACAACTTAACTAAAGCCGAAAATAATGGTTTTAAAACGCTGCTTACTTTTGGTGGAGCCTATTCAAATCATATTGCAGCGGTTGCTTCGGCTGGACAAAATCAAGGTTTTAAAACCATTGGTATTATTCGAGGCGAAGAATTAAAAAATAAAGTAGATGACAATGCGACTTTAAGTTTTGCTAAACAATGCGGCATGCAATTTAAGTTTGTATCTCGTGAAGATTATCGTAATAAAACATCTCAAAATTTTATTGATAATTTAAAAGAAGAATTTGCTGCCTTTTATTTAATTCCAGAAGGCGGCACAAACCCATTAGCTATTAAAGGTTGTGAAGAGATATTAAATGATGACGACGCAAATTTTGATTTTATATGCACTTCAGTTGGTACAGGAGGTACTATTTCTGGACTTATAAATTGTTCAAAACCCAGTCAACAAGTTTTAGGTTTTTCAGCTTTAAAAGGTGATTTTTTAAAAGAAGATATTAGTAAATTTGTAACCAAAACCAATTGGGATTTAAAAACTAATTATCATTTTGGAGGCTATGCTAAAATAAATAAAGGGTTAATCAGTTTTATTAATGATTTTAAAAAGGAATATCAAATTCCTTTAGATCCTATTTATACAGGAAAAATGATGTTTGGAATTTTTGATTTAATCGATAAAGAATACTTTCCTAAAGGATCAAAAATTTTAACTATTCATACAGGAGGTTTGCAAGGTATTTCTGGAATGAATGCAATTTTAAAAAAGAAGAATTTACCAATAATTGAATAAATAATGAAACATTCATAATAAATTTTTATACGAATAAGAATGATTAAATGAATGTTACATGTGACCTTAAAAACAATATGTATAAACACATGAAACGGTTAGTATTAATATGTTGCTTAGTAAGTTTTGTTGTTAGCTGTCGTTCTAAAAAAGCGATTGTAACTAAAAAACCTAAAAACAGTACCGAACAGGTTGAGGTAAAAGTTGAAACCAATAAAACTGAAGAAAAAGTTACGGTTACAACACCTAAAGTATACACCAATAAAGTAGAAAAGTATATTGACACTTATAAAGAAATTGCTCAAAACGAAATGCAATTATATCATATTCCTGCAAGTATTACTTTGGCACAAGGGATTTTAGAATCGGGTTCTGGTAACGGGCGACTTTCTGTACAAGCCAATAATCATTTTGGGATAAAATGCCATAAATGGACAGGTAAAAAGATTTATCATGATGATGACGAAAAACAAGAATGTTTTAGAAAATATAAAGATGCCAAATATTCGTTTAGAGACCATTCATTATTTTTAACCGAGCGAAAACGATATGCAAAACTTTTCAAACTTAAAAAAGAAGATTACAAAGGTTGGGCTAAAGGTTTAAGAGCCGCAGGGTATGCAACCGATAGAAAGTATCCTCAAAAATTAATTAGCTTAATAGAACGTTACAAGTTGTACGAATTTGATAAAGAAGTGTTGGGAGATACTTATGTAAAATACGAAGAACCAGTACTAAGTGATGTTTTAACTTATACGGTAGTAAAGGGAGATACCTTGTATTCTATTTCAAGAAAATATAATATTAGTGTAAAAGAACTTCAAAATATTAATGGTTTAAACGATAATACCATCAGTATTGGGCAAGCATTGATTGTTAGACCATCATCAAAAAATTAATAAAACACATGAACTATAAACGTAGTAGCGCTCTGTTTGCGCAAGCTGAAACTGTTATTCCTGGAGGTGTAAATTCGCCGGTACGCGCTTTTAAAGCAGTTGGCGGCACACCAATTTTTGTAAAAGAGGCAAAAGGCGCTTATTTATATGACGAGGATGATAATCGATTAATCGATTACATAAATTCTTGGGGACCAATGATTCTTGGTCATGCATATGAACCTGTGGTGAATGCAGTAGTTGATAAAGCTAAAAAAGGAACATCGTTTGGTATGCCAACAGAAATTGAAACTCAAATCGCCCAATTAGCAGTTTCTATGGTGCCAAATATTGATAAAATTCGGTTTGTAAATTCTGGAACCGAAGCCTGTATGAGTGCAGTTCGATTGGCGCGCGGTTTTACAGGTAAAGATAAAATTATAAAGTTTGCTGGTTGTTATCATGGACATTCCGATTCGTTTTTAATACAAGCGGGTAGTGGTGCGGTAACTTTTGGGTCGCCAAATAGTCCAGGAGTTACACAAGGCACAGCAAAAGACACATTGCTTGCGCGTTATAATGATATTGAAAATGTTACGCAATTAATTGAAGCCAATAAAAACGAAATTGCTTGTATTATTATTGAACCCGTTGCAGGAAATATGGGTTGTATTCCACCAAAAGAAGGGTTTTTACAAGCATTAAGAGGTTTGTGTGATGCTAATAATATCCTTTTGATTTTTGATGAAGTGATGACGGGTTTCCGTTTAGCAAAAGGTGGTGCACAAGAGTTATTTAATATTAATGCAGATATTGTTTGTTTTGGTAAAGTAATTGGTGGCGGATTACCAGTTGGTGCTTTTGCTGCACGAAACGAAATTATGAATCATTTAGCGCCTTTAGGGCCAGTGTATCAGGCAGGGACTTTAAGTGGAAACCCGCTTGCTATGGCGGCAGGATTGGCTATGTTAAATGAGCTGAATAATGATGCTGGAATTTTTAATCGATTAGCAGAAAAAACTACCTATTTACATAAAGGTATCTCAAAAGTTTTAAATGCTAATAATGTTGCACATACTATAAATAGAGTGGGTTCGATGATTTCTGTACATTTTGATGAAGCTGAAGTTGTAGATTTTGAAACCGCAGCAAAAGGAAATAATGACACTTTTAAAAAGTTTTTCCATGGATTGCTTGACAAAGGTATTTATATTGCACCAAGTGCTTTTGAAACTTGGTTTATTACCGATGCTTTAACTTATGAAGATCTAGATTTTACAATTGAAGCTATTGAGATAGTTGCAAAAACACTATAAAAATGAATAGGCTTTATGATAAATAAAAGCCTTTAGATTATGTTATAAAAAATTATCGAATAACAGTAACAAAAAACTTTACTATATTCTAACTTGTTTACGGAATATGAGTAGTAAGAGTTGTTGTATAACGAGTTAGTAACAATTAAAATGACACATCCTCTAAGACAGCATATAGAAGAAGTAATTAACCTTACAGATGAGGAATTTGATTTTGTTTTGAGTCATTTTGTGCAAATTAATAAGCGTAAACATCAATATATTGTCCAAGAAGGAGAAATTGTCAATAAAGAATACTGGATAATAAAAGGGTGTTTAAAAAGCTACTTTGTTGATAACGCAGGAAAGGAATACATACTTCAATTTGGAATGGAGAATTGGTGGATTACAGATTATGAATCTTTTGTAAAACAAACCAAATCTAAAACTTCTATCGACTGTATAGAAGATAGTGAATTACTATATATATCTTTCGAAAACAGAGATAAACTGACTGCTCAAATGCATAAAATGGAACGTTTTTGGGCTAAAAAAAGTAAAATTGGTCGTATTGCACTTCAAAATAGGATTCTGTCATTGTTAAAGAATTCAACTAAAGAAAAATACGATTTACTTCTCGAACAATACCCAAAACTTTTCCAACGTGTCCCCAAAAAAATGATTGCGGCTTATTTAGGTGTTTCTAGAGAAACACTTAGTAGATTAAACTCATAACTTTATTATCTACTATAATCAAGTCAATGTGACTTGCATCACTTCAAAGAAGTGATAAACCTCCTTTCTAACACTTTAGGTTCTCATCACCTTTGTATAACATTAATTTAATAGAAAAGTTATGCCATACATTAATATTAGAGTTACCGATGAACAGGTAACACAAGAACAAAAACGTCAATTAATAGAAGGAGCTACACAACTAGTAGTTGAAGTGCTTAACAAAAATCCACAAACAACCCATGTGGTTATTGATGAAATACCAATAGCAAATTGGGGAGTAAATGGGAAACAGTATTTAGGAACTAAAAAATAAAGAAAATGAAAAATAAAACCATAATTATTACAGGAGCATCCACAGGAATTGGTAAAGAAATTGCTAAATATTTTATAACACGAGAAAGTAATGTTGTAATGAACTCTTCAAATGAAGAAAATTTAAGAAAGGCTTACAATGAATTCGGTTCTCCTTCTAATGCTATTTACTTAGCTGGAGATATTAGTAAACAAGAAACTGGTGAAAAACTTGTTGCTCTAGCGCTGGAAAAATTTAATTCTGTAGATGTTTTAATCAATAATGCTGGAGTTTTTGCTCCAAAACCTTTTTTAGATGTTGAAGAAAAAGATTTAGACCTCTATTGGAGTGTAAACCTAAAGGGAACATATTTCACCTCTCAAGCAGCTATTCCTCAAATGATTAAACAACAAGATGGTTCTATAATTAATATAGGAACTGTTTTAGTAGAGCATGCCATAGATGGATTTCCTGCAACAGCACCGTTAACAAGTAAAGGTGCTATTCATGCTTTAACGAGACAATTAGCTGCAGAGTTTGGAAAAAATAATATTAAGGTTAATACAATAGCCCCAGGAATTATTAGGAGTCCACTACAAGGCAAAATTGGAATTGAAGATGCGGATAGTTTAGCTGGATTACACTTGTTAAATCGAATTGGAGAGGCAAATGAAATTGCTGAAGCGGCATACTATTTGGCTACTTCAAATTTTGTAACAGGAGAAACAATTAATGTTGCTGGTGGACATACCATTGGACACGCTATTTAAAAATTAATGGTTATGTATAAAGAGAATATAAAGGAAATTGAAAATTTGATTGCCAATTACTTCATGGGAATTTTTAATGGAGATATAGTAAAACTTGAAGCCAGTTTTAACGAGAACGTAAATATTTATGGGGATATAAAAGGAGTTGAATATTTGAAAAGCATAAAAGAATATTTAGAGGGAGTTAAGAATAGACAATGTCCAAAAGATTTGGGTGAATCTTTCCAAATGAAAATAATTGGAATAGATATTATGGGTAAAATTGCCATTGCTAAATTGCATGTTCCCATGCTTGGGTATAATTATTATGATTATTTATCATTAGCTAAAATTAATAATGATTGGAAAATTGTAAATAAATTATTTACGCATGAAGAATGAATATATAGTTGTTAACAGGCGTAAATAGCATATAAAACAAAACGCATTTCTGAATTCAGAAATGCGTTTTTCATTAACAAACTATAATCAAATAACCAACCAAAAAAATCACTTATTGTCTTTTCTTGCCTTGTCCTTTTTTACGGTTTTTAGATTTATTCATCCTATTTGCTTGCGCTTTTTCCCATTTAGCATATTGCTCCTCATTCAAAATATCTTTCATTTTTGCTTTCATTGCTATTTGGTGGTCTAGCTTTGTGTTCATCATTGCTAAGCGTTGTTCTTTTGAGGGAGTATTACCACTTTCTTTTCTAGCTTTGCGAGTTTCCATCATCGCTTTTCTTTTGGTGGCATTTTCTAAATTTAATTTGTGAATTTTGGCTTGTTGAGATTCAGTTAAATCTAAATGAAGGGTCATTTTTTTTGTTTGTAATGTTGCCATTTCTTCAGCAGAAAGGTTCATCATTTTTTGACCTCTTTCTTGATTGTTAGAGCGTTCTTTTTTTTGTTGAGCAGTGGCTTGTAATGCTAAAAAAGCCACTGCAATTATTGCTAATCTTTTCATTTTGTTATGTTTTAAGTTGTTTGCAGTTAGGACTAAAGCAAATGGAAAAGGTTTAATGCGCCAATTAATTTTAACTATGTATTAACATATTAAGTTGTATAAGTGAAAGCGTTTTGTTTTATTTAAAAATAGGAACACTTAAACTAAGGCCTGTTTGAAAATCTGGAGCATTATTTACTAAAAAATCTTCTTTAAAGTATAATGATAATTTATAGTTTAAGTGACTATAAGTGTAAATAAAAGACCAATTAGATTGAGCTTTATAAAGTGTTGTAATACCATGTTGCCAGCCGCCATTTATTTCTTCCCACTTACCTAAAAGTTTAAAATAATCTGTTTCTTTAAGTTTATTATAACGTGACTGAATTTGGTAATTTACTCCAAAAGCATGGTAATTTCCTTTTTTTGTATATTTTGTGAATTCAATATCTGTTTCAATGGTTGCTAAGAATTTGTTGTTGCCTAAATCGATAACATCTCCAAAGTTTATTAGATTTTTACGTAATAAATTCATGCCAACGCCAACATTAAATTGGTTGTTGTTTTTTAATGTGATTTTTTTAATACCGCTAGCAGAAATACCAAAATCTATTGACGGGTTGAATTTAGAGGTGTTAATTCCTAAATGATTTCCGAAACTTATAAATATGTTCTTGGTATTGTTAATTTTTAATGATGGATAGTAATAATGGTTGAATTCAATGCCACTTAAAAAGAAATCGTTATTATTTAGCTCTAGTGTGTTTCCGTTTCTATCGGTATATTTAAAATTTACTTGATTTAATCCGTAATAGCGTCTTCCGTAAGGGTCTTCTCCCCCAGAAATATTGCTATGAAACCATTCAATTGTTTCATCGCCAGTAAAAAAAGAAAACGGGTGTTTGCCTTTTGTGATTAAATACGAGCGTAGTGAAATGCCTAATTCGTGGTGTTCTCCTAAAGGGATGTTTATATTAAACCTAAATGCTTTTATAACAGCATCAATAACGATATTCATATAATCCGCTGGTGTGGTTTCGTG
>NZ_CAXIBN010000019.1:0-27480 GCF_964021735.1 uncultured Wocania sp.
AAAGTCTTGCACTGAAAGTGCATAGTTTCAACTAACGATTGAGACCAATGAATAAAAACAAAAAACACTGAAAATCATACAATTAACAGTGTTTTGATGTTACCTATCTCTAGGTTCGTCGGGGTGGCAGGATTCGAACCTGCGACCTCCGCGTCCCAAACGCGGCGCGATAACCGGGCTACGCTACACCCCGATTTGGTTATCTAATATTGCGGAGAGACGGGGATTCGAACCCCGGGTACCCTTTTGGGGTACGACGATTTAGCAAACCGCTCCTTTCGGCCACTCAGGCACCTCTCCTTTTTTATGAACTTTGCAATAAAATTGCGGATGCAAATGTAACATATCATCTCTAAGAACGCAACTATTTTATTTAATATTTTGTAAAATTTATTCAGGGTATTCAATTCGCAAATGGTAAATATTTGCAAGCTTGTGTTTTAGCACTTTTTTTATCGACTGAATTTCTTTGAATGTAATATTAGCATTTAAAAACTGTCCATCTTCTATTTGCTTATTTATAATATTTTCAACAAAAGCATCAATCTTTGTAGATGTAGGTTCTTTTAAACTTTTTGATGCTGCTTCAACACTATCACACATCATTAAAATAGCCGTTTCTTTGCTAAAAGGTTTTGGTCCTGGATAGCTAAAATCTAACTTATCAATTTCTTTTTGCACTTCCTTTTCTTTCTTATAAAAATAGTAGACTACACTTGTTCCATGATGCGTTCTAATAAAATCTATAACGCGGTCTGGTAAATTATTTTTTCTAGCAATTTCAATTCCATTTATAACGTGATCAGTTATAATTTTCGCACTTTCTTTTGCCGATAATTCATCATGTGGATTAATTCCTGTGGATTGATTTTCGGTAAAATACGTCGGGTTTTTCATTTTACCAATATCATGATACAAAGCACCTACTCTAATTAACATGGCATTTGCCCCTATTTCGTTAGCAGATGCTTCTGCAAGATTTGCAACGTTTAATGAATGGTGAAATGTTCCTGGTGATTTATTAGAAAGTTCTTTAAGTAATTTTGAATTGGTGTCAGACAATTCTAAAAGTGACACATCTGATACTAATCCAAAAAGTTTTTCGTAAGCATAAATTAATGGTTGTACAAATAAAGTGGCAAGTCCGCAAAGTATAAACCAAATAAAGGTTTCCCATTTAATTGTTTCAACAGTACCCTCATGTATTACAAAAAAAGCAAAGTAAGCCACGATATAAATTAGAGTAATTTGACCTACAGAAATAAATAAATTTGCCCTTTTATACAATTCTGAAACCGTTAAAATAGTTACAATTCCTGCAATTATTTGAAGAAACATATACTCATAACTATTTGGCACTATAAACCCTAATAATAATACTGTAATTACATGTGCAAACAGTCCTAAACGAGCATCAAAAAAAGCTTTAAAAACTAATGGTAGAATACAAATTGGCACCACGTAAATATATTTTGAATTGTAATTTACAACCAACGTTGTTATAAAAACCATTAAAAAAATATTGAAAAAAATAAAGGTGACTTTAGTATTATTTTCAAACACATCAGGTCTATATTTTCGAAGAAATAATAATAACATTAATAAGGCTAAGGCAACCAACAATGTGTAAGCAAATAATATCCAATTATAGTTTGATTTATTCCAAACCTGCGATTCGTATTCAGATTGTAATGATTTTAATTTTTGATATTTGTCACCTTCAATAACTTCTCCTTTAGAAATAATTAAAGTTCCTTTTTCAACACTTCCTCTGGCATAGGCTATTTTATCAAACTCCTCTTGTAAAACCTTATCTGTTGTAGATTTATCGAAAACAAGATTAGGCTCAACTAAATCGAAAAAAAGTGATACGAAGCCGTTTTTATAGTTTGACAAATTTTGATTTGAAAGTACTTTTTCAATATGTAATACAACTTCATTTTGTTTTATTAAATTAGAGAACACCCCCTTTTCTTTCTCTACACGATCATCAAGTAAAACTATAACCTTATTATCAGAAAAATTGTAATCTTCATTTAAAATACCAAATTGGTATAATTCTTTAATTATTTTATTTCCTGTTTTAAATAATTTATCTAAGTCAAATTCTGAAATAGAATCAAAAAAATAGTTTTTAAATTGAGACTCAAATTGATTTTTAACTTTAGACTCGATAGCACTATCTAGGTTAAAATATAATATCGAATTGTCTCTAAGTAATTTCTTTTCCGCAGCAATTTCTTCATCAGTCTTTTTAATAGCAAAATTAAAAGGAGCGTACAAGTTTTCAGATTGCCAAGGCTTTCCTTTTTCAAAATTATATTTAAATTTTCCGCTTTTTGGGAATAAATACACAATTAAAACCGTAGTACATATAAACAATAGCCCTTTGTAAATTAAAGAATGGTTTCGGTAAAATTTATTTATAAAATCTTTCATTTTGCACTTTAGTATTTTCAAATGTAATAAAATTATATGCCTTTTTCTGCTTTTTATAATATACTAATCATTGTTAAGTTCTACTAAAAATTGATTATTTTCGTTGCATCAAAATTTAAGCATAAAAAAATGAGTAAAGAAGTTGTTATTGTATCAGCTGCTAGAACACCAATAGGTAGTTTTTTAGGTTCTTTATCTACAATTCCTGCAACCAAACTAGGAGCTATTGCTATTAAAGGTGCGTTAAACAAAATAAACCTTAAACCTGAGCTAGTAGAAGAAGTTCTAATGGGTAACGTGATTCAAGCTGGGACAGGACAAGCACCGGCTAGACAAGCTGCAATTTATGCAGGTATACCCAATACCGTACCATGTACAACTATAAATAAAGTTTGTGCTTCTGGTATGAAAACTGTTATGCAAGCTGCTCAATCTATTGCGCTTGGTGATGCCAACATTATTGTTGCTGGTGGTATGGAAAACATGAGTTTAATTCCTCATTATTTATATGCAAGAACGGGTACAAAATTTGGTCCAACCTCTCTAATAGATGGTATGCAAAAAGATGGATTAGTTGATGCTTACGACCAAAATGCCATGGGTGTTTGTGCAGATGCTTGTGCTAATGAATATAAATTTACTAGAGAAGACCAAGATGCTTTTGCCATACAATCTTACACAAGATCTGCAGCAGCTTGGGAAGCAGGGAAGTTTGATAATGAAGTTGTTCCTGTTGAAGTCCCACAACGCAGAGGTGAACCTATAATAGTTAGTAAAGATGAAGAATTTACTAATGTAAAAATGGAAAAAATACCACAGCTACGACCTGCTTTTACAAAAGAAGGCACCGTAACCGCTGCCAATGCTTCAACCATAAATGATGGTGCTGGTGCGATGGTTTTAATGAGCAAAGAAAAAGCTGAAGAATTAGGCTTAAAACCTTTAGGTACTATAACAGGTTATGCTGATGCAGCACACGAACCTGAGTGGTTTACAACTGCTCCTGCAAAAGCTTTGCCTAAGGCATTAAATAAAGCTGGAATTACAATTGATAACGTTGACTATTTTGAATTTAACGAAGCTTTTTCGGTTGTTGGTTTAGCTAATATGAAAATTCTCGGGTTAAACGATAGCAATGTAAATGTTAATGGTGGCGCAGTTTCTCTTGGTCATCCGCTTGGTTGTTCTGGTGTTAGAATACTTATTACCCTTTTAAATGTATTAGAGCAAAATAATGCTAAAATTGGTGCTGCAGCTATATGCAATGGTGGTGGCGGTGCCTCTGCTGTTGTTATTGAGCGAAACATTAATAAATAAAATATAACCTTACTAGAGAATGATAATAGAGATATTGCTTGTAAACATGAAAAGCAATAGAATAAATACGTGAAATTAATTTTTGAATGCAATACGGAATTTGTAATTTAAGTATAATCTCCATGAGACTTGATCCGCTGGATAAAAGTGAACTTATTTCTCAAGTCTTATACGGCGATTATTTTAAAGTTTTAGAGCAGCGTAAATATTGGAGTAAAATTCGGCTTGCATTTGATAATTATGAAGGCTGGATAGACAATAAACAATACTTCGAAATTACAGAGAAACAATACAAAACTTTAAATCAAGAACTCCCAAAACTTTCGGCAGACTTAGTTGAATTTATTCAAGATAAGAACGAGCAACTGTACTCTATTTCATTAGGATCGTCGTTAAACGGTTTATCTATTTTAAATCATCGCTTTGATGGCAATTCTGTCTCAAATATTTTATCAAAGAACAATATTATAAAAACATCTTTTCTGTATTTAAACGCGCCATATCTTTGGGGAGGAAAAACACCTTTTGGCATAGATGCTTCTGGGTTTACACAAATGGTGTATAAGTTAAATGGCTACAAATTATTAAGAGAAGCAGTGCAACAAGCTACGCAAGGTGAAGCTTTAAGCTTTATAGAAGAAAGTGAACCTGGAGATTTAGCATTTTTTGATAACAATGAAGGCATTATTACACATGTTGGTATTATAATGAAAGATAATTACATTATTCATGCTTTCGGAAAAGTGAGAATAGATAGATTAGATCATTCTGGCATTTATAATGTAGATACTCATATACATACACACAAACTGAGAGTTATTAAAAAAGTAATATAAAAAAAGCCGCAAATTGCGGCTTTTTTTATATATTAATCTAATTAAAATTAGTTTCCTGCTTCAATAGCGTCAACTTTTTCTTTTATAACTTTAAATTTATCTGTTTCACCTAAAACACTATAAATATTCATCAATGTTTTAGCTGCATTAATATTTTTCGAGTTAATATCAAGTGCTTTATCTAAATACGGTATCGCACTTCTATAAATATTTTGACGTTGCTCTCTTAACTCATCATAACGTAAATCATCTTTTTTAGAACTTCCCAAACCATTCATTTCTTCAATAAGTGCTTGTTCTCCGTTTAAGATTAAAGCTGCCATATTTATGTAGGCATTTATATAACTAGGATCTAGTTCTATAGCTTTATCATAATATTTTTTTGCTCCTTCAATATCATCAGATTCAGAAGCAATTACCCCTAAGTTATATTGTAATTCAGCATTATTTGGATCCTTTTTAGTTGCCAATTCTAATAGCCTTTTAAACTCATCTTTATTACCCATTTTAAAATGCACATTAGCTTCAGAAAGCAATAAATTAATATCGTCTGGACTCTCTGCTCTAGCATCTTTCATAGCGGCTAGTGCTTTTTCATTATCGCCATTGCTTACATAAATAAGTGCTACATTTTTAACGATTTCTGCTTTCTTAGATTCTGTTAATCTTTCTCCTGGCTTAATGTGGCTTTTAGCTTTTACGTATAAATCACGAGTATTTTTATCTAAAACCTCTTCTTCTCCCGTTTCTACACTTGTAGCAAAGTACTCTTTTTGTATACCAGTATACCCTAATTGCTTAAGCTCTTCATATAATTTTAAAGCTCTATCAAATTCTTGAACATTTACAGCCGTAGCCGCAGCGTAATAAAGGAATAATGTATCTTGAGTAGATGTTCTGTAAGCGTGTTCAAAATATTTTGAAGCTGAAGAAAAATCTTTATCCTCATATGCTTTATTGCCTTTTGTTAAAATACCATTAGTCATGGTTTGCTTTAACTCTGTAACTTCAGCTACATAAGCTCCTTTAACATTCTCTAAGCTTTCTAAAGCCTTATCGATATCTTGATTAGTTCCAGCACCGTTTGCATATAACGCTTGCCCCAATAAGTAATAATATTTGGCTTTGTTTTTTTCGTCCATAGAAGCCATTAAAGCTTTAGCTTGATTTAGAGACGCTTTTGCTTCTGCAAAGTTGTTTCCTTTAATAGCTTTCTCTGCAGATTTCAATTCTTTCTTTTGTGCAAATGAAAATGCACTTATTGAAAAAGCCAAAGCTATAATTAATTGTTTTTTCATTTTAATAATATTTAGTTAATTGTCAATATTGTTTTCGTTTAGATTATTATCAAGAGTTGTGCCATCTTCAGAATCATTAGTGTTTTCAATAGTTTCAACATCTTCTACCTCTTCATCATCATGCATCACCTTTGCTACAGCAGCAATAGAATCATTTCCTTTTAGGTTAATTAACTTAACACCTTGCGTAGCTCTTCCCATAACTCTTAAGTCTTGAACTGCCATACGGATAGCTATTCCAGATTTGTTAATAATCATTAAATCGTCCTCATCCGTTACATTTTTTATAGATACTAAGTTGCCTGTTTTTTTTGTAATAGAAATAGTTTTTACACCTTTCCCTCCTCTATTGGTAATTCTATAGTCTTCTAAACTTGAACGTTTACCATAGCCATTCTCTGAAACTACAAGGATATCGCTTTCCATATCATCAACTGCTATCATACCAATAACTTCATCTGTTTTTTCGTCTTGTAAACGAATACCACGAACACCTGAAGCTCCACGACCCATAGGTCTTGTTTTTGCTTCTTCAAAACGGATAGCTTTACCAGATTTTAATGCCAACATAACTTGACTTTCGCCTGTAGTTAACTTGGCTTCTAGTAAAACATCATCTTCTTTAATAGTAATAGCATTAATTCCGTTTGTTCTAGGACGAGAGTATTGCTCTAAAGCCGTTTTTTTAACTTGCCCTTTTTTAGTAGCCATAATCACGTAGTGACTATTTATATAATCTTCATCTTTTAAATCTTGAGTACAAATAAAAGCCATCACTTTATCATCTTGCTCAATATTTATTAGATTTTGAATAGCTCTACCCTTTGAGGTTTTACTGCCTTCTGGAATCTCATAAACACGCATCCAGAAACATTTTCCTTTTTGGGTAAAGAATAACATGTATTGGTGGTTTGTGCCAACAAATAAATGCTCTAAGAAATCTTCATTACGAGTTGTTGAAGCTTTTTGACCAACACCGCCTCTATTTTGTGTTTTATATTCTGTTAAAGATGTACGTTTAATATATCCGGCATGAGAAATAGTAATAACTACTTTTTCATTAGGAATCATATCTTCTATACTTAAATCACCTCCAGCATATTCAATAATTGAACGACGCTCATCACCATATTTATCTCGAACCACTTCCAATTCGCCTTTAATGATATCCATACGACGCTCTTTCTTGTCTAAAATATCTTTTAAGTCAATAATGGTTTTCATTATCTCCTCATACTCAGAACGTAATTTATCTTGCTCTAAACCTGTTAATTGACGTAAACGCATTTCAACTATGGCTTTGGCTTGAATTTCAGAAAGTTCGAAACGTTTTATTAAGTTTTCGCGAGCTTCATCGGCATTTGAAGACGCTCTAATAATTGCAATAACTTCGTCTATATTATCCGAGGCAATAATTAATCCTTCTAAAATATGTGCACGTTCTTCAGCTTTACGTAATTCATAAGTTGTACGACGCACCACTACTTCGTGTCTATGTTCAACGAAATAATGAATTAGTTCTTTTAAATTTAATAATTGTGGACGACCATTTACTAATGCAATATTATTGACACTAAAAGATGATTGTAATGCGGTGTATTTATATAATTTATTTAGAACGATATTTGGAATTGCATCACGTTTTAAAACGTAAACAATGCGCATGCCGTTTCTATCAGATTCATCACGAATGGTTGCAATACCATCCATTTTCTTTTCGTTAACTAAATCGGCAGTTTTTTTAATCATGTCTGCCTTATTTACTTGGTATGGAATCTCGGTTACAATGATACATTCTCTACCCTGTACTTCTTCAATAATGGCTTTTGCACGCATTACAATACGTCCGCGACCTGTATGAAATGCTTCTTTTACACCGTCGTAACCATAAATAGTTCCACCCGTTGGAAAATCTGGCGCTTTAACATGTTGTATTAATTCGTCAATCTCAATGTCGGTGTTTTCAATATAAGCAATCGTTCCATTTACAACTTCAGTTAAATTATGTGGCGGCATATTTGTTGCCATACCTACTGCAATACCCGAAGCTCCGTTTACCAAAAGCCCTGGAATACGCGTTGGTAAAACCGTTGGTTCTTGAAGTGTATCATCAAAATTCAATTTGTGGTCTACAGTTTCCTTGTCAATATCTGCCAACATATCCTCAGATATTTTACGCATACGTGCTTCTGTATAACGCATTGCTGCAGGACTATCTCCATCAATAGAACCAAAGTTACCTTGTCCATCTACAAGCATATAACGCAAGCTCCATTCTTGAGCCATACGTACCATAGCATCATAAACAGATGTATCACCATGTGGGTGATATTTACCTAAAACCTCTCCAACTATTCTTGCTGATTTTTTATGCGCTGTATTTGCTCTAACACCTAGTTCATGCATACCATAAAGTACACGTCTGTGAACTGGCTTTAAACCATCTCTTACATCTGGTAAAGCACGTGACACAATGACCGACATTGAATAATCAATGTAAGCCGATTTCATCTCATCTTCAATATTAATAGGGATCAATTTTTCTCCTTCTGCCATAAATATTTTAATTAAGTTTTTATGAGTTTTTCAAAACATGCTAATATAAAACTTTCAATAGTCATAGTAAGACTTTCAATCGTGTTTTTTCATGTTTTTTATTAACAATTTCGCACCCTTTTTTAGTTAATAAGTATGCAGCTTAAAATTTTGATTTTATAAAGTTTTTTTCGTCAATTAGCATTTTAAGGTACAGTTTTTGCCTTAAGTAAAATGTTTTAGTATTTTTAATGCAGAAAGGAAACTATTATGGATGATAATTTTTCACCAAGAGTAAAAGATGTAATTGCATATAGCAAAGAAGAAGCACTAAGGTTAGGGCACGATTTTATTGGTACCGAACACTTAATGCTTGGGCTTTTGCGCGATGGAGATGGTAAAGCCATCAACATTTTGAATGCCTTAGAAGTTGATTTGAATCATTTAAGGCGTAAAGTAGAAATTTTAAGTCCTGCAAACCCCAATATTAATATTGCTTCTAATCAAAAAAAGAACTTACACCTTACAAGGCAAGCAGAACGCGCTTTAAAGACCACGTTTTTAGAAGCTAAACTATTTCAAAGCACCTCAATAAATACTGCTCATTTACTTTTATGCATTTTAAGAAATGAGAACGATCCTACTACTAAGCTTTTAAATAAGCTTAAAGTCGATTACGATAATGTTAAAGAACAATTTAAACTTATGATTACTAACGATAATGATTATATAGAACCAAAATCTGAATCTTTTCAAGATGATGATACAGGTTCACCAGACGACACATCAAAGGATAATATTTTTAATGCACCATCTGGAAAAGCAAACAAAAAATCTAAAACACCTGTTCTAGATAATTTTGGTCGCGATTTAACAGCCATGGCAGACGAAGGTAAATTAGACCCAGTTGTTGGACGTGAAAAAGAAATACAACGCGTATCTCAAGTATTAAGTAGAAGAAAGAAAAACAATCCGCTTTTAATTGGTGAACCTGGGGTTGGTAAATCGGCTATTGCAGAAGGCTTAGCGCTTAGAATTGTAAAACGAAAAGTATCGCGTATTTTATTTAATAAACGCGTCGTTACTTTAGATTTAGCAAGCTTGGTTGCTGGCACAAAATATCGTGGACAGTTTGAAGAGCGTATGAAAGCCGTAATGAACGAGCTTGAAAAAAATGACGATGTCATTCTTTTTATTGACGAAATTCATACTATTGTTGGTGCAGGTGGAGCCACAGGTAGCTTAGATGCTTCAAACATGTTTAAACCAGCGTTGGCACGTGGCGAAATTCAGTGTATTGGTGCTACAACTTTAGATGAATACAGACAGTATATTGAAAAAGACGGAGCTTTAGAGCGTCGTTTTCAAAAGGTTATAGTGGAGCCAACTACGGTTGAAGAAACTATAGAAATTTTAAATAATATTAAAGGAAAATACGAAGAACACCATAACGTTGATTATACTCCAGAAGCTATAGAAGCTTGTGTAAAATTAACTAACAGGTACATGACAGAACGTTTTCTACCAGATAAGGCTATTGATGCCCTTGACGAAGCTGGATCGCGTGTACATATTACTAATATTGATGTTCCTAAACAAATCATAGAGCTAGAAAAACAACTTGAAACCGTTAAAGAAACTAAAAATTCTGTTGTTAAAAAGCAAAAATATGAGGAAGCAGCAAAACTTAGAGATGACGAAAAACGCATAGAAAAAGAATTGGCTGTTGCGCAAGAAAAGTGGGAAGAAGAAACCAAGCAAAACCGTGAAATTGTTACAGAAGACAATGTAGCCGATGTCGTTTCAATGATGACAGGCATTCCAGTAAATAGAATTGCGCAAACCGAAATTAATAAACTTGCCGAACTACCTAACCTAATAAAAGGTAAGGTTATCGGTCAAGATGAAGCGGTTGCCAAAGTGGTTAAAGCTATACAGCGTAATCGTGCTGGACTTAAAGACCCTAATAAACCAATTGGTTCATTTATATTTTTAGGTCAAACTGGTGTTGGTAAAACACAGTTAGCCAAAGTGTTGTCGCGTGAGTTATTCGATAGTGAAGATTCACTTGTTAGAATCGACATGAGTGAATACATGGAAAAGTTTGCCATCTCTAGATTAATTGGAGCACCTCCAGGATACGTTGGTTACGAAGAAGGCGGACAATTAACCGAAAAAGTAAGACGTAAACCCTATGCTGTTATTCTTTTAGATGAGATTGAAAAGGCGCATCCAGATGTGTTTAATATGTTACTGCAAGTACTAGACGATGGGTATTTAACCGATAGCCTAGGCAGAAAAATTGATTTTAGAAATACCATCATTATCATGACATCAAACATAGGTGCCCGCAAACTTAAAGATTTTGGAACCGGTATTGGTTTTGGAACGGCTTCACAAAAAGCACAAGAAGATGCAAATGCAGTTAAAATTATTGAAAATGCGCTTAAAAAATCATTTGCTCCTGAATTTTTAAATAGAATTGATGATGTAGTAGTTTTTAACGCCTTAGAAAAAGAAGATATCAATAAAATCATTGATATTGAATTAGACAAACTGTTATTAAGAATTAAAGATTTAGGATATGTCTTAAAACTTAGTAAAAGTGCTAAAGATTATATAGCGGATAAAGGCTTCGATAAGCAATATGGTGCAAGACCACTAAAAAGAGCCATTCAAAAATATATTGAAGATGCTTTAGCAGAAGAAATTATATCCTCTCAGGTTCAAGAAGGCGATAAAATTAGTATCGATTTAGATAAAAAAACGAACGAACTTAAGATTACTATTGATAAAGCTGAAAAGCCTACAGAATCGTAGTTTCAAAATAGAATTAACATAATTAAATCCTACAACCTTATGAGTGTGGGATTTTTTTTTGATAAAAACTGTAACAAACTAAAAACAATTATATCTATACTATAACAATTTGTTTTTTTGACGCCAACTAATTTAAATACCGAACAGCTTGTAAAGCTTTGTATAGCTAAAAATCAATCCGCACAATTGGAAATTTATAAACGCTACTACAAAACTATGT
This sequence comes from uncultured Wocania sp., assembly GCF_964021735.1. Lineage (NCBI taxonomy): Bacteria > Pseudomonadati > Bacteroidota > Flavobacteriia > Flavobacteriales > Flavobacteriaceae > Wocania > uncultured Wocania sp. Next base: position 11,466 of record NZ_CAXIBN010000019.1, read on the forward strand.
ATAATACAGCACTACGAATTGTGAAAAACAATTTTGAAGCAGAAGATATTATGCAAGACTCCTTTTTGTTGGCGTTTACAAAGTTAGAGAGTCTTAAAGATGTGAAAATATTTGGATCGTGGTTAAAACGAATTGTAATAAATAATAGCATTTATCATTATAAAAAGAACAACAAAGTACACGAAGTTCCTTTAGATGATATTTTGTATAAAGTTGAAGATAGTAATGATGGTATTGATAGTAATTATGAGTTTACAACCATAAAAGCACAAGATATTTTAAATACCATGAAAACATTAAAAGATAATTACAGAATTGCTTTAACCTTAAACCTTATTGAAGGTTATGATTATGAGGAAATAAGTGAAATTATGAATATTACAAATGCTAATTGCAGAACAACAATATCGAGAGCAAAGGAAAACTTAAGACAAAAATTACAACTTAAAGTAGCACAATAAAAAATTAAGTAATGAGTAACGATAATTTAAACGATTTATTTGAAAATCTAAAAAACAGGTTTGATGTTGAAACTCCTAATTTGGGTCATCAACAACGTTTTTTAAATAAGTTAGTTAAGCAAAATAAAAACAGTGAAGTTTATATTAAAACTTCAACTTCTAAGGGTAAACTCTGGAAGCCTTTTATAGGAATTGCTGCCGCTGTTGCTTTACTTTTTTCAGTATTTGTATTTACAAATCAACATAGTTCACAAATAGATTTAGCCGAAATTTCACCTGAAATGGCACAAACACAAACTGTATTTACTACTATATTTAATAATGAATTAAGCAAAATAAACAGTGAAGAAATGCCTGAGTACCAGGATTTAATTGTAGATGCGCTTTACAATATTAAAGTTATTGAAGAAGATTACAATCAGTTAGTTATTGGATTAAATGAAAACCCTAATGATCAATTAATTATATCGGCAATGATTTTAAACTTTCAAAGTAGAATAGACATCCTGCAAGACGTTATGCAAGAAATAGAAAAAGCAGAAAAATCAACAAAAAACGAACCAAATATTATATAACAATTAAAATCAATTTTTTTTGCTAAAGCGGAAAAACAAAAAACCTAAACAAAATGAAAAAAATAATTACAACATCAATTTTTGCACTATTATTAGTTACAGCTACAAATGCTCAAAACTGGGGAAAGAAAAAAATTAAAGGAAACGGCAGCGTTACTACTGAAACAAGAACAACTGGAGATTATGATGGCATTAAATGTGCAGGATCTATGGATTTTATATTAGTTTCTGGTAAAGAAGGGCAAATTAAAATAGAAGGCGAATCAAATTTACTTGAATACATTGTAACCGAAGTAAAAGACAAAAATCTTATCGTAAAAGTAAAAAAAGGCGTTAATATTAATTCTAGCAAAAATAAAGGGATAAAAATAACTATTCCATTTGAGGACATAAGCAATGTTTCTCTTGCTGGATCTGGAGATTTAATTAGTAAAGATCAAATAGTTACTGATAACTTAAAAATTTCCTTGGCTGGTGCCGGAGATGTTAACCTGAATATAAAAACACAATCTGTTAAAGGTGCTGTTGCTGGGTCTGGTGATATTTCTCTAAAAGGAAGCACTAATAAGTTGGTGGCTAAGGTTGCTGGGTCTGGAGATTTTAATTCGTATGGTTTAAATTCTAATGATGCAGAGGTTTCTGTTGCTGGGTCAGGCGATGTAAAAGTATCTGCTAGTAACAACCTTAAAGCAAGAGTTGCTGGTTCTGGCGATGTTACTTACCGTGGAAATCCAAAAGTAGACAAAAAAGTAGCAGGTTCTGGAGACATTTCAAAAGATTAGTCTTAAACAAATCATAAAAAAGGCGATACAAATTGTATCGCTTTTTTTATACAATTACTTTTCTATTTGCTGTTTTGGAACTCTAAATAATAAAACGATTCCAAATAAAAAGAAAACAAATAGAAACAGAATAGCATTTCGCATGCTACCAGTAATCTGGTCAATAGTTGCGAAAATAATCATGCCAATAACAATTCCAATTTTTTCAGCAACATCATAAAAACTAAAATATGAAGTGGTATCATCGGTTTCTGGCAAAAACTTAGAATATGTTGATCTTGCTAATGCTTGAATACCTCCCATTACCAAACCAACTACTGAGGCTGCTATATAAAACTGCATGGGTGTTTTCATAAAATAAGCATAAAAACATAGGCACATCCAAATACCATTTATAGCTATAAGCGTTTTAATATTACCATATTTATTAGAAGCTCTTGAGGTTAACATCGCCCCAAAAACTGCAACAATTTGTATGACCAAAATGCTTACAATTAATCCCATTGTTTTTTCACTATCTCCTCCCCATGCTATTTCCTCTTCGCCAAAATACACAGCAATCAACATGATTGTTTGTACAGCCATACTAAATACAAAAAAGGCATACAAATAACGTTTTAACCTTAAATCTTGTTTAAGTTGTTTCCAAACTAATCTCAATTCTTTCAATCCGTTAAAAACAACAGCACGAGTTACTTTATGACCAGAAGAAGTACCCTTTGGCAAATAATAAAATGAATATTGACTAAATAAAGCCCACCAAATTCCAACAGTTATAAATGAATAGCGCATCATTTGCATTTTAGCAGTACCATCATCTTGACTCATTACCATAACTAAATTCACAATAAGCAAAAGTACACTACCTATGTAACCCATCGAAAATCCTTTGGCACTAATTGAATCTTGCTGTTCTTCAAAAGCGATATCTGGTAAATACGAATTATAAAACACTAAGCTTCCCCAATAGCCAATAAGTCCCATAAAGTAGAACAATAAGCTCAAATGAATCCTATCTGGAGAAATATCAAACCAATATAAACCTATACAACCGGCACTTCCTACGTAGCAAAAAAACTTTAAAAAATTCTTTTTGTTCCCTACATAATCAGCAATACCAGATAGTATCGGAGACATAAAAGCTACCACTAAAAAAGTAAATGCCGTAACAAAAGTTATTAACGCAGTGCTTTTAAATTCCGTCCCAAAAGCTTGCACATTCTTTATTTCAGAAAGAAATAATGCCGAATAAAATATAGGGAAAATAGATGATGCAATTGTAAGTGTGTAAACGGAGTTCGCCCAATCATAAAACGCCCAAGCGTTAAGAAGTTTTTTACTTCCTTTTTTTAGTTGATTCATAAAAAAAAGCTGCTCTTTTATGAGCAGCTCCTAAAGTAATCAAATATTTTAAAAAAGATAAATTAATTATCTAAATGACGTTACACCAAACTTTTTAGCCTCTGCCTTTGCTTGTGGTGCTAATGCTTTCAAATTTGCAATACGAGAATCATTTGATGGGTGCGTACTTAAAATTTCTGGTGGTGCTTGTCCACCACTATTAGCCTTCATACGTTTCCATAATTCAGCAGCTTCATCTGGATTATAACCAGCAACTGCCATTAAATATAATCCAATTTTATCGGCTTCAGTTTCATGCGCTCTACTAAAAGGAAGCATAACACCAACCTGAGAACCAATACCATAATATTGATTAAAAGCATTTCTAGATTGTTCGTCTTTAATAGCTATATTTCCTGCTAATGCAACACCTTGTTGTAAATAAGCAGCACTCATACGTTGTTGTCCGTGGTTTGCTAATGCATGAGCAACTTCATGCCCCATAATGGCTGCAACTCCTGTTTCACCCTTAGCAATTGGTAATATTCCTGTGTAAAATACAATTTTACCTCCTGGCATACACCATGCGTTTACAGTTTTATCATCAACTAAATTATATTCCCACTTATAATCCTTCAAGTAACCTTGATGACCATTTGCATTTAACCAACGTTCTGCAGCAACTGCAATACGTTGTCCAACACGTTTAATCATATCGGCATCTTTTGTTCCTGTTACTACTTTATTCTCATTCAAAAACTGATCGTATTGAGCAAAAGCTGTAGGGAATAACTGAGAATTTGGCACTAAAGCCATAGTTTTTTTTCCTGTAAATGGGTTTTCTGCACATGAAAAAATTAGCAGTGCTATACCAAATATTATAATAGTCTTTTTTAGTTTCATTTTAATAGGGTTTTAATATTCTATAAAAATACAAAAATTGTACCTTTATTTTTTTGACACAGAATTTAATTATATGTCACAATATTATAAAAGTAAATAATATTAAAGTTTAAAATTAACGCATTTGAATTTAAGTTTACCTTAAATACTATACTTTTTACTCTATTTTTATTTGTTATGTATAGTGTTTAATACCGACATATATCTTATAAAATTTTTACTATGATTATTAATAAATTAATACCTTTATTTACTTTAATATTATTTTTCAATTGCAATTCTTCTGCTCAAAAGCAAAAAGAAGAAGCATCCAAAATTTATAAAGTCTCTAAAACTGAAAGCGAATGGAAAGCTGAATTATCTGAAATGGAATTTTATGTTTTACGAAAAGCAGGTACCGAACGTGCATTTTCAAGTCCTTTAAATAAAAATTATGACGAAGGCATATACCATTGCGCAGCTTGCAATTCGCCTTTATTTAAAAGTAAGCATAAATTCGATTCTGGTACAGGTTGGCCAAGTTTTGATAGAGAAATAAAAGGTAATGTTGCTTTTTCTACTGATAATGATTTAGGATACACACGAACCGAAGAACATTGCACAACTTGCGGTGGGCATTTAGGTCACGTTTTTAATGATGGCCCAAAAAACACGACTGGAAAAAGACACTGTATTAATGGTGTGGCTTTAAAGTTTGTTCCTAATAAATAAGCTTTATAAAAATCAATATTCAAAAAACTAAATTTTAGAGCTATTCGATTTTTTTTGAATTTAGGATTTGCTTTTTTGTAATTTCTTCTTTTCTAATTTACATTTACAATATGAAAACTTCTTACTTATCAAGCATCATCAAACAATTTGAATATTATAAAAGTCTTGGTGATAAAACTTTAAACCAACTTACGTTTGAAGGTATACAATGGCAGAGTAACGAAGATTCTAACAGTATTGCTATAATTGTAAAGCACGTAACTGGCAACATGTTAAGCAGATGGACCAATTTTTTAAGTGAAGATGGTGAAAAAGAATGGCGACATCGTGATGAAGAATTTATCGATTCTTTTGAAACTTATGAAGATTTAATAGCTGCATGGGAAAGTGGTTGGGCTTGTTTATTTAACGCAATTAACCCTTTAAAAAATGATGATTTAGAACGCATTATTTACATTAGAAATCAAGGGCATACGGTTACTGAGGCAATTAATAGACAACTAGCCCATTATTCTTACCACATTGGACAAATGGTTTTTTTAGGTAAAATTATAAAAGGTGAAGATTGGCAATCGTTATCTATTCCAAAAGGAGATTCGAAAAAATATAATTCAGAAAAATTTTCAAAAGAAAAAGGGAAACGTCATTTTACGGATGATGTATAGTAAATTAATAAACTAAATTCCTGAAAAATACTTTTGAAAATATGCCCGAGAGAAGGATTGTAACAGCATCCTTTTTAAAATAACTAAGTAACAAATTTACTTAAGGTTTAAGAAATGGCAGATTCTTACATTGCTTACTCCTCATAATAACGTTTTAAAAAGATATAGTGGAAAGCCCGTTTACCATTTTTTATGGCAACTCGCCCAAATAATAAAACTAAACTTTTTGTGTTTTTTTAAATGGCCTAATAATTAAACGTGCTTCTCTATCAAAACGTACATAATTATATACCCAATTTATAAACACGACCATTCGGTTTCTAAAACCTATAAGAAAAAACAGATGTACAAACATCCAAACATACCACGCAAAAATGCCTTGAAATTTAAATCGTTTTAAATCTACAACCGCTTTATTTCTGCCAATTGTTGCCATAACACCCTTGTCTTTATATTCAAAAGGTTTCATGGTTTTACCCTCAAGTAATTGCAACATATTATCGCCTAATTGTTTACCTTGTTGAATAGCTGGTTGTGCCATCATTGGTAATCCGTTAGGAAAATCATTAGTTACCATACAGGCAACATCTCCGATTGCAAAAATGTGATTATAGCCTTTTACTTGGTTAAATTCGTTTACTAAAAGTCGGTTGCTTCTAGTTATAAAATCCGCAGCATCCAACCCTTTTATAAGTGCGCCTTTTACTCCTGCTGCCCAAATAACAGTTGCCGTTTCAAAAATTAAATCGGTATTTGTAGTTACTGTTTTTCCATCATAATTAGTAACTCTTATATTTTTCCAAACATTAACGCCTAATTTTTCTAAGAAATCTTCAGCCTTTTGAGACGCTTTATCGCTCATACCTTTTAAAATACAATCACTCGATTGAATGATATTAATTTGCACCGAACGCGTATCTAAATCTGGGTAATCTTTTGGCAGAATACCTTTTTTTATTTCAGCCAAAGCTCCAGCTAGCTCAACACCGGTTGGTCCACCACCAACAATTACAAAATTCATTAGTGCATTTCGTTCGTGAAGATCAGAGGTTAACAGAGCATCTTCAAAATTTTCAAGTATTAAACTTCTTAAGTTTAAAGATTGTGGTATGGTTTTCATTGCCATACTATGCTTTTCAACTTCGGCATTTCCAAAATAATTAGTTTTAGAACCCGATGCTACAACTAAATAATCAAATTTTAAGTTACCAATATTCGTAATAACTGTGTTATTTTTAGCATCAATTTCGTCAACATTAGCTAATCTAAACTAAACCACTATGGACTGCAAGTCCATAGGTTTCTTAAAAGAATGAAATTCTTATTCCAAAATAATATTATCAGAATCAGTATTCGAAGCATCTCTATGATGTTCAAGATATTCTTGTACCATCTCATCAGTAATGTTTCCTGTACTCCAAACACCGTAACCAATAGCCCAAAAATGTCTACCCCAGTAACGTTTACTCAATTCTGGATACTCTGCTTGAAGGCGTCGAGATGTCTTACCTTTCAAACGTTTAACAATACCACTAATATTCTGAGATGGTCGATATTCGATGTGAATATGCACGTGATCTTTACTTATAACGCCTTTAAGAATTCGTATATCCTCAGAATCACAAACTTGCTTAACCAAATCTCGGCAACGTTTCTGAATGTCGCCTTTGAGAACATGATAACGATATTTTGTAACCCAAACTATGTGAGCAGTAAGCCAAGATACTGTATGTCCATGTCGCCTTTGTTCTTCCATTATTCAAAGATACAAAAGTGGGTAGCAACTGAAAGTCTTGCACTGAAAGTGCATAGTTTCAACTAACGATTGAGACCAATGAAGATGCTGCAAACAACATGCTGCCAACAATTATTAAAACATAAATACTAATAATTACAATAGTAAAAATACCCATGTATTTATAATGCGATTTTAAATTAGTGAAAGCAGATTTAAAATCATCTTTATTAGCGGTGCTCAAAGCGCTTTTCATCTTTCTCGAAAAATTGAATAAATAATAAATTGGAAAAAAATAAATGAGTGCCATAACTACATATATAAGTCCAAAATAACCCATTGAAAAGCCCATAGCTGCATACGGATTATTATCTCCCAATGCACTTGAACTCATTATGGCACCAAAAAATATTCCAAAAATAACCATAAGTCCTATACCTATAAAACCGAGTATAGACAGGAAATAAGTCCATGATGATGTTTCTTTTAACAAGCCTTTAATCTCATCATTTACTTCTAGCTCAAAACTTTCAAAAGCTGATTTTTGTTGCATATTATTTAGTTTTCAAACTTTTTTAAGGTCTCTGTAATGATGCTTACGCAATCTAATAATTGGGCTTCAGTCATTACTAAAGGTGGTGCAAAACGGATAATGTTTCCGTGTGTTGGTTTTGCAAGCAAACCGTTATCGCGCAATGCTAAACAAATATTCCAAGCGGTATCACTGTCTTCATCATCATTAATTACAATGGCATTTAAAAGTCCTTTTCCTCTAACCAAATTAACAATATTACTTTCCTCTATATATTTATTTATTTCAGCTCTAAAAAGTATGCCTAAACGCTCAGCATTCTCAGTAAGTTGTTCATCTTTTACTACATCTAATGCTGCCATTGCAACTGCTGCTGCAACAGGGTTTCCGCCATAAGTACTACCGTGATTTCCAGGTCTGATAACATTCATAATTTCATTATTGGCTAATACCGCAGATACGGGATAAATGCCACCACTTAATGCCTTACCTAAAACTAAAATGTCTGGTTTAACATTTTCGTGGTCAACAGCCAGCATTCTTCCTGTTCTAGCAATACCAGTTTGTACTTCGTCTGCGATAAATAACACGTTATATTTTTCGCATAAAGCCTTTGCCTTTGCTAAATAACCTTCGCTTGGAACATAAACTCCAGCTTCACCTTGAATGGGTTCAACTAAAAATCCAGCAATATCAGAACTACTTTCTAAAGTATCTTCAAGTGCTTGAAGATTATCGTATTCAATTTTAATAAATCCATCGGTAAACGGTCCGAAATTTTTACGAGCTACTGGGTCGTTAGAAAATGAAATAATAGTCGTTGTTCGCCCATGAAAGTTGTTTTTACAAACAATAATTTTTGCTTTATTTGTATCAATGCCTTTAACCTCGTAAGCCCATTTTCTGCATACTTTTAATGCGGTTTCAACAGCTTCTGCTCCTGTATTTATTGGTAATACTTTATCGAAACCAAAATACTCAGTCACATACTTTTCGTATTTCCCAAGCATATCGTTGTAAAATGCGCGCGAAGTTAATGTAAGTGTTTGCGATTGCTTTGTTAAAGCCTCAACAATTTTTGGATGACAATGCCCTTGATTTACAGATGAATAAGCTGATAAAAAATCGTAGTATTGCTTACCTTCTACATCCCAAACATAAACACCTTCTCCTCTACTTAATACTACAGGAAGTGGATGATAATTTTGAGCGCCATACTTGTTTTCTAATGCCATCGCTTCTTGCGACGAAATGTGGTCTAAAACAGCCATTTTAATAAATTTAAAAGTTAATACCCATACAAATGGATATCTAAAATAACCATTCCTTCTGTACCTTTATTCTTTCGAAGAATCCGAAAAAGCAGCGTGGGAGAGAAATCATCCCTAGGAATTGCAATATTAATAAATATTTATGGCGTTTTAAAATTCTATTTGATTTTATGATATAAAGATGATACTTGTAGTTCTAATCGTTTCATTTCTCTTAAAATAGCATTCTTATCCATTTGCATCCACGCAAACACCTTTAACATGCTTACACCAAGCAAGAATACAAGGCTTCCTAATCCCCATTTTAATAAATCTTTAATTTCTTCTACATTAAAAAATTGTACTAAGCAGTAAATGAATAATCCGAAAAAAACTAAAGTCATAATATTCATCATAACCAGTAACCATTTGTTTTTCCCTTTAAATAATCCGCCTACCATTTGCAATGCATTTTGCTCATCTAAATCGTCATAAAACTTAGCTTCCTCTTGAGTTAATGTTTCTTTTATTAATTTATCGATGTCTTCCATATTATTTTTCATAATTAATTTATTTTTTATTTTCGCATTTCGACTACGCTCAACGTAAACTTTCGCGGAAATGTGTTAATAATCGTTTTGTTTTTCTTTTAATGTGTCTTTCAATTTTTCTCTGGCATGAAATAATCTTGATTTTGCAGTTCCGACAGATATATTTAAAATATCGCTAATTTCTTTTAATGAATAGTCCTCAACATAAAACAATTTAATGACGGTTTGTTGGTGTTCAACCAAGTTTTTAATCGCTTTTAAAAGTGCTTTTTTTAAAGATTCATCAGTCTCATTTTCAACAACTATAATATCTTGTTCGTATTTATAATGCTCTAAATTATTACGTGTTCTTTTATTCGAATTTATATAGTCTAAAGCTTTTGTATATACAATGCGTAACGCCCAAGCACCGAAGCTTTTTGGGTCTTGTAATTTATCAATCTTAACTATAATCGTTTTCCAACTATCTTGAGCAATATCTTTAGCAACATCGGCATCTTTAACCAACCAATACGCCTTTTCACAAAACAGTTTGTGCCAACGTTTAACCAACTCTGTAAGTGCATTAGCATCTCCAGAAAGGTATTGTGTTACCAAAACTGTATCTATGGTCTTATCTTTCTTCAATTAGATGAAGCTTTGTGCTTTTTACTTTTCTTGTTTTTAAGCATTCTTAAAAATTTTACCCAAAAATTATATTTTGTTTCTTTTTTTTGTATTGAAAACTGATTTTCTAATTTATCAAAAGCATCTTCAATCAAAGCATCGTGCAACCATCTAATTACAAATAACCAATATAATACAGCAAACCCAGAAGTTTTCATTTTGATAGTGTGCGATATCTCAATTTCAGAGTTACTTAGCTCTTCAACTTTAAGGGTATGATTTCCATTAAATCCTTTATTAATAAAATTGAATACAATGCCATCATCGTAATTTTTACTTACAACCGTATATTTTATAGGGCCATGACCTCCTTCTGAACCTACTTTTAATCCATTTTTAAAACGAATAGCTGGCCATTTTTCAAAAGGCCAAATTTTATCGTCTTTAGTTGATAATGTGTTTAATAATTTATAGACGCTTGCTTTAGACTGATTAATTTTTCGCTTGTGTACATTTATAACCTTCATCTGTTTAAATTTTATTACTTTAATTGGTAATACTTCAACTGAGCTCAGCACAAGAATGCAATTCGCTATTAAACATCTTTAAAAATATAAAAATTGTTACAGCTCATTTCATACTATAAAGACCACAAACATTATAAAAGGTTCATTTATTTTTAACTTATTTTAATAACCGCTTAAAGTTAATCGAAATAAAGCCATATTTATTTATTGCTATTATTATTTTTGCAGCATGTCTAGAAGAAAAGCAAGAAAACAAGTTTTTGAAAACGTAGAAGTAATAGATGCAGGAGCAAAAGGAAAAACCATTGCCAAAGCACCCGACGGGAAAGTGATTTTTTTACCAAATGCTGTTCCTGGCGATGTGGTCGATGTGCAAACCTTTAAAAAGCGAAAAGCCTATTACGAAGGCAAAGCAACGTTTTTTCATAAATTATCTGATAAAAGAACAGAGCCTGCTTGTGAGCATTTTGGAATTTGTGGCGGCTGCAAATGGCAAGACATGGCTTACGAACATCAACTGTTTTACAAGCAAAAAGAAGTTACCAATAATTTAACCCGAATTGGGCATATTGAATTACCAGAAGTAACACCTATTTTAGGTGCTACAAATCAATATTTCTACAGAAATAAAATGGAGTTTTCATTTAGCGATTCGCGTTGGTTAACTGTTGAGGAAGTACAATCGGATGTAGATTTAGGTGATAGAAATGCTTTAGGCTTTCATATTCCTGGCATGTGGGATAAAATTTTAGATATTAAAAAATGTCACTTACAAGCAGATCCATCAAACGCGATTCGTAATGTTGTAAAGCAATTTGCCATTGAAAATGAATTAGAATTTTTCAACACTCGAAATCAAACCGGATTGTTGCGCACCATGATGATTCGTACCTCAAGTACTGGAGATATTATGGTTATGATTCAGTTTTTTAAAGAAGATAAAATAAAACGTGAATTGTTATTAGATTTTATTGCTGATACATTTCCGCAGATAACCTCTTTACAATATGTTATTAACGGAAAAGCAAACGATACTATTTACGATCAAGACGTTATTTGTTATAAAGGCACCGATCATATTTTTGAAGAAATGGAAGGTTTAAAATTTAAAATAAATGCCAAATCGTTTTATCAAACCAATTCCGATCAAGCTTACGAATTATATAAAATAACACGAGATTTTGCTGGATTAGCAGGAAACGAACTGGTTTACGATTTGTACACAGGTACAGGAACCATTGCACAATTTGTCGCCAAAAAAGCGAGCAAAGTAATTGGTGTTGAATCTGTACCCGATGCTATTACAGCCGCCAAAGAAAATGCACAATTAAATAACATTAATAACGTTGAATTCTTTGTTGGCGATATGAAACACGTTTTTAATACCGAGTTTATCAATGCGCACGGACAACCAGATGTTATAATCACCGATCCGCCACGAGATGGGATGCATAAAGATGTGGTGCAGCAAATTTTAAATATTGCACCAAAAAAAGTGGTTTATGTAAGTTGCAATAGCGCCACACAAGCAAGAGATTTGGCGTTAATGGACGCTATGTATAAAGTTACAAAAACACAAGCTGTGGATATGTTTCCGCAAACGTTTCATGTTGAAAATGTAGTGTTACTTGAAAAACGTTAGGATGTTTATTTGTTTAGTTGTTAATTCGTTTATTTGTATAAAATGAAATATCTTAAATATCTTTTTTTACCAATTATTGCATTAGTAATTGGAATTACAGCAAGTTGCGAACGCGACGATTTGTGCCCCGAAAGCACACCGACCACACCAAGCTTAATTATTGATGCTTTTGATATTGACAATCAAGAGGATAGTAAAAATGTATTTGGCTTACTAATTGCTGGTGTTGAAAATGAAAATGTTTTACCGGGATATGCAGTAGTTACAACCAATAATATTATTTTGCCTTTAAAAACAACTGAAGACACTACACAATATCAACTTATACAAGACTACTCAATAAACGATAATGGAACACCGGATGATACTTCAGACGATTTTGCTGAAGGCAACCAAGATATAATAACCATAAACTATACCAGAGAAGAAGTTTACGTATCGCGTGCTTGTGGTTATAAAACCATTTTTAAAGATGTTACCGTTTCTATTGATAATGATACCGATAACTGGATACAATTAATACAACCTGTAAATAACCCTCAATCTGTAGAAGATGAAACAGCAACACATTTTAACTTATTTCATTAGTAGTATACTTATGCTACTTTTTTGTGTGTCTGTAAATGCGCAAAGCGATAGTATTCCTAGTACTGCAAACGACTCACTAAAAGTTAAAGAAAAGTACGGACTTCGTATAGGTGGCGATATTGGCAAACTTGCTAGAACAGCTCTTGAAGACGATTATACAGGTTTTGAAATTATAGCCGATTATAGAATCAAAAAAAAATTATACATCGCAGGTGAAATTGGTATTGAAGAAAAAACCAATGTAACCGATTATTTAAATATAACAACCAAAGGAAGCTATTTAAAAGGTGGAATTGACTATAATCTATATCAAAATTGGTTAGATATGGATAACATGATTTATACCGGATTTCGCATTGGTGCTAGCTCGTTTACTCAAACATTAAATAGTTTTAATGTTTATAATACTAACCAATATTGGGGCGAACAATTTGCATCTACAACACCAAAAGAATTTGATGGTTTAACCGCAATTTGGATAGAACTGATACTTGGTATAAAAGCCGAAATTTTCAATAATTTGTACATGGGTTTAAACGTACAACTCAAAGGTTTAGTTAGCGAAACAGAACCAGAAAATTTTCAAAACATCTACATTCCAGGTTTTAACAAAACGTACGATAGCAGTCGTATTGGCGTGGGTTACAGCTATACTATTTCGTATCGCATTCCGCTTTATAAAAAGGATAAATAGATTTTTTTACGTCATTGACAAGGGTTACTTGCCACACTAAGTAAAATTGAAGTGTGGTAATCTTCTAATCATTTCTAAACAGGAATTGATTAATTTAAGAGATTTTTATAGTCATATTTCTCTTGCAATCGCAATAATTATTCAACGTCCGCATTGCTTTTTAGTAAGAAAATTCTAAATTTAAGGCATCAAATATTTTTGTAAGATTTAAAATTAGATTACATGATAAACAAAAACGTTGAGTTATCTGCCGAATTTAAAACTCAAACAAAAAAAGCCATTACTTCCATTGTAATTTTCGCCATTGTATATTTTATCATTTTCGTACTCGCATTAGGGCTTACAGCTTTATGTGTTTTTGGAGGTGTTTCGTTAATTGTAACCGTACCGCGTTTAATAACAATCGCACTTGGGGTTGGTTTAGCGAGTTTAGGGTTTTTAGTGATATTTTTCTTATTGAAATTCATTTTTAAAAAGAATAAAATTGATCGTTCACATTTAACCGAAATATCAGAAACTGACGAACCCGAGCTTTTTAAAATGATACACGAAATTGTAAATGAAGTCGGCACTACATTTCCCAACAAAGTTTTTATTTCGTCCGATGTAAATGCATCCGTATTTTACAACTCCAACTTTTGGAGCATGTTTCTACCCATTAAAAAAAACTTACAAATCGGACTCGGTTTGGTAAACACAATTCATACAAGCGAATTAAAAGCGATTCTTTCTCACGAGTTCGGGCATTTCAGTCAAAAAACAATGAAAGTAGGAAGCTATGTATATTACGTAAACCAAGTTATTTTTAACATGCTTTACGATAATGAAGGCTTTGATAAAATGGTACAACAATGGGCAAATGCCAGCGGTTACTTTGCCATTTTTGTAATTATTGCAGTAAAAATTGTTGAAGGTATTCAGTGGATTTTACGCAAAATGTACGAGTTTGTAAATAAAAATTATTTAGGATTATCAAGAGAGATGGAATTTCACGCAGACGAAATTGCAGCTAATGTAACGGGTTTCGAACCCTTAAAAAGTGCACTGCTTCGAATGAATTTAGCAGATTATTCCTTTAACGCCGTAGTTGGCTTTTACGAAGGAAAAATAGCAGAAAACATAAAAAGTAAAAACGTTTTTAAAGAGCAATATTACTTACTAAATTTTTACGCCAAAGAAGATAGTCTGCCACTGATTGATGGACTTCCAAATGTAACTTTAGAAGATTTGAATAAATTCAACAAATCTAAATTGGTCATAAAAGACCAATGGGCATCTCACCCAAGTACCGAAGATCGTATAACGCATTTAGAAAAAACAAATTTGTCGGTTACTTATACCGAAAATGATTTAGCAAACACCCTATTTAAAAATATTGAGGAGCTACACGAAACATTAACCACTAAAATGTTTGCCGAAGTAAAATATGAAGAAACACCAAAAACACTTTCGCCAGAGGAGTTTAAAAATGAATTTGAAAAAGAATATATAAAAAACTCCTTTTCAAAAGCATTTAATGGATATTACGATAACAAAACACTTGTGCCTTTTGAAATAAAAGATATTAATGATAATGGCGCATTACCAACAACTTTCGAAGCATTATTTAGCGATAAACACGTCAACCTAAATTACGAAGCATTAGCTTTACAAAATGATATTGAAACCATTAAACAAATTAAAGATAAAACGCTAGAAATTAAAACCTACGATTATGATGGGAAGAAATACAAAGCTAAAGAAAGTGATGCGTTAATAAAACAACTCCAAAGTCAGTTAGAGACTATACACGAAAGCATAAAAGCTAACGATATTAATATTTTTAGATTCTTTAAAAATGCAGAAAACAATAGCGACACCTCAAAATTAACCCAACTTTATAAAAACTTCTTTGAGTTTGATAAAGAATTCGATTCTAAATTTAAAGTGTATACCGAGTTATCAGATAAATTACAGTTTATAAGTGTAACAACGCCATTCGACCAGATAAAATCTAATTTTATTAAAGTAAAATCTTTAGAAGCCAAACTTAAAGAAAATATTAAGCAGTTTATTGTAGATGATAAATACAAAACAGAAATTACTAAAGACATAAAAGAGAGTTTTGAAAATTACCTGTTAAAAGAATGGCAGTATTTTGGAAATCAGAACTATATTGATAAAAATTTAGAAACCCTTTTTATGGCTTTAAACAATTATGCCTATATACTTTCAAAAGGTTATTTTTTGCATAAAAAAGAAGTGCTAGATTATAAAGTCTCGTTATTAGATAAACTTAAAGTGGCATAATGTAATTGTTAAAATTACGTAGAAGTTACGTATTGAATTTCTGATAAAAAATCTAACTTCGCTTATCGGTGGATATAAAACATTAAAACGGATTCATATTCCAAAAAAATTATATGGCATTAATTAGAGAAATGAATAAACTCAAAATTATCTTATTATTTAC
>NZ_CAXIBN010000020.1:0-26310 GCF_964021735.1 uncultured Wocania sp.
AGAGCGTCAGCCTTCCAAGCTGAATGTCGCCAGTTCGAACCTGGTCTCCCGCTCTTTAAGCTTCATAGAAATGTGAAGCTTTTTTATTTTAAATAATTTAATTGCGTTCCAGAATTTACTTCGTAAGGTATTTTATTATATTCAAAAATACGAGCGGTTAAATCACCATTTAAAACTATCGAGTTGTCTTTAACACGCAGCCAGCTTCCTTCACGTAAACCAATTACAGGTAGTGTATTGTAACTATGAAATTCTTTAATTCTTGTCTCTCTAGTTTCTCCCATATGTTTGCTGTTCGCATCAGGATCTAAATAATGTGGATTAATATTAAAAGGCACCAACCCTAAAGTATTAAAACTAGGCGGATAAACTATGGGCATATCGTTGGATGTTTTTATAGAAAGTCCGCAAATATTACTACCAGCGCTTGTACCCAAATATGGCGTGCCATTCGTAACCGTTTCTTTTAGAACAGTAATTAAATCATTTTTATATAATTGATTTACTAATACAAACGTATTGCCGCCACCAGTAAAAATAGCTTCCGCATTTTTAACAGCTTCAAAAGGGTTTTTAAAAGTATGAATACCAATTACTTCTTTATCAATTTTAGAAAATGCTGAGGCTGCTTTTGCAGTATATTCATCATGCGATATTCCGCCAGGTCTAGCATACGGAATAAATAAAATCGTTTTTGCTTCTTTAAACAAGCTTGCTAATTCATCTAAAGCATACTCTAAATATTCACTTCCGTGTAGGGTAGAAGTACTAGCAATAATAAGGTTTTTCATAATGTTTTATATATTAGGTAAAAGTAACCAAAAGCACGTTTTAACAAAAGTTTAAAGCGGTTTTTCATTTTATTTAAGATTTCAAATACGTTCTTTATACAATAAAACCAAAATGTATTGAAGCGAATATTACTTTTTCTTATACTTATTTTTTCATGTGCTTCATCGATAGGTCAAAATATTGAACGTGTAGAAGTTAACGGAATTATTTTTTCAGATAATAACGATGTAGAAAATGTAGCAGTTTACAACACATCATCTAATAAAGGCACTATAACAAACAACAAAGGTGAGTTTATAATTAATGTCGCTTTAAATGATATTATTGAAATATCTGCATTACAATTCAAATCTGTTTTAATTACTATTACTAAAGATGTAGTAGACTCTAAATTACTGAAAATTTATTTAAAAGAGTTTGTTAATCAATTAGATGCCGTTTTATTATCATCTGGACTTTCTGGTAATTTAACTGTTGATGTAGTTAATGCTGAAGAATTGCCTAAACTACAACTTGATTTAGGAAATATGAATGCCTTAGAATTTTTTGACGATAAAGCTTTTGATAATAATGGAGCTAGTAGCGAATTAAATAAAATAATTAATAAAGGAGGTCTTTACAATGGAATAGATTTTGCTGGTTTATTGGGGTTAAACAAAATTTTAAAATCAAGAAAGAAAGAAAAATCAGGCTTAATAACCAAAAAGCAAATAGATGTATTAGATATATACTCGCATAAATTTATTAGTGAAACATGTAATATTTTGTTAGAAAATGTAGAGTCATTTATAATGTTTATAGAAGCAGAGGGCATTAAAGATGAATTATACAAACCTGAAAACGAAGTATATTTAATAGACTTTTTAATTAAACAAAGTAAAGAATTTTTGAAATTAGAAGATGCAAAACATTAAATACTTTACTTTTTTTATCCTATTACTTAATTTTCAAATAGTAGTATCTCAATCTGTTGAAATTTACGGAAAAGTAGAAAGTAGTGCTAGTGTTGAGAATATACATGTAATAAACAAAACGTCACAAGTTTTTACAACTACAAATCATGTTGGGGAGTTTAAAATTACAGCGAAATTAAACGATACGTTAGTGTTTTCATCTATTCAGCACGGTTCTAAACAAATAACAATTAGCAGTCGTATCATTTTAAACAAAGCACTAATTGTAAATTTAGAAGAACAAATAAATGAGTTAGATGAAGTTTTAGTAGGTAAGGTATTAACAGGAGATTTGCTTTCAGATATTAAGAATGTTGAGGGCAAACCACCTATTAATTTTTACGATTTGGGAATTCCTGGATATACGGGTAAAGTTGCAACACAAAGCGAAAGACGATTACACGAAGCAGGAGAGTTTAAACCCAAAATGCTTTTAGGAATTTTGGGAGGAGGAATACCTTTAAACCCTATATTAAATGGGATTTCTGGAAGAACAAAAGAGCTTAGAAAACGAGTTGAAATAGAAACAAAAGACGCTTTAATAAAAAGTGTAAGAGTACGATTGGAGAAAGATTTTTTAATTTCTAACCCATTAGAAGAAGATCAAGTTGCAGATTTTTTTTATTTCTGTTCAGACGATGAAAACTTTATTAAGCATTGTAAAAATCAAACCGATTTTAAAATTTTAATTTTTTTAAGAATGAAGTATAAACAGTACATGCAAAACAAAGCTGAAATACAAGATTAATAGTTTAATACTTTCTGGAATACTTTTTGAAACAAGCCATGTAAAATAATTACTTTAGCAAAAAAATAGACATGAGGTTTACAAAGTTTTTTATATTCTTTTTATTAGTTCCGCTATTTGCATTTACAGCGTTGCACAAATATTATGTTAGTGTAACTCAGATAAATTACATAAAAGAGAAAGAATCGGTGCAAATTATATCTAGAATTTTCATTGATGATTTTGAGAATTTATTGCGAAAGCGTTATGACGAAAAAATAACTCTGGCAGGAAAAAACGAATCTAAAACCGTAGATACTTATATAGAGCAATACTTAAACGATAAAATTAAAATTAAAATTAATAATAAAGACATAAGATTTAATTTTATAGGCAAAGAATATGATGCCGATATTATGCGTTGTTACTTAGAAATAGAAGGAGTAAAAGCAATCAATTCCATTCAAATTACAAACCAGTTATTGTTTGATTTATTCGAAGAACAACAAAATATTGTTAAAACAAAAATCAACTCCAAGCAGAAGAGTTATTTATTTACTCTTCAAAATGATAAGGCTTTGTTAAACTTTAATTAAAATAAAGTTAATACTCTTAAAATTTACTATTTTCGAGCAATTTTTATGATAAAAAAACAACCTTTTTATCTAAAAATACAATTCTTTAAATTAAAAATGTTATAAAATTTAAAATGAAAAAAATCATCTATTACCTTCTGTCTATAGTGTTTGTATCTACAAGTGCTTTTGCTCAAAATCAAGACCAGCAAGAACGCAAAAAAGGACACTCAAATACTAATAAGTTTAAGCAATTGTATGATGAGTTCTCAACGCCAAATATGTACAGAGCAGCATCGGGAGCTCCAGGTGTAGCTTATTATCAGCAACAAGCCGATTATAAAATGGATCTTGTTTTAGATGATAAAAACGCTAAATTATCTGGTTTTGAAACTATTACTTATACTAATAATTCTCCAGATGTTTTAAAATATCTTTGGGTACAACTAGATCAAAACCAACGCGCAAAAGATTCTAAATCACCATTAATAGAAACTAGTGGTGTAATACCAGTGTTAACGCCTTCACAATTTACTTCTGCTTACATGAAAAAAACTTTAGATAGAGGTTTTAATATAGAAGAAGTTAAAGATGTTGATGGTAAACCTTTGAAACACATGATTAATAGAACCATGATGCGTGTAGAATTACCAAAAGCTATGAAATCTGGTGATAAATTTTCATTCTCTATTAAATGGTGGTACAATATTAATGATCACGTTGTTGAAGACGGACGCTCAGGTTATGAGTATTTTCCAAAAGATGGAAATAGAGTCTACGTTATCGCACAGTTTTTTCCTAGAATGGCAGTTTATAGTGATGTAGAAGGTTGGCAAAATTCTCAATTCTGGGGACGTGATGAGTTTGCTCTACCATTTGGTGATTACGAAGTAAATATTACAGTACCAGCTGACCATGTTTTGGATGCTACAGGAAAACTTTTAAACAGAAAAGAAGTATTTTCTAAGACAATGATGGAGCGTTATGAGCAAGCAAAAAAGTCGTATAACGAACCTGTAATTATTGTAAATCAAGCTGAGGCTGAAGTTGCAGAAAAAGGTTTTTCAAATCAAACTAAAACTTGGAAATTTAAAGCAGAAAATGTACGTGATTATGGTTTTGCAACATCAAGAAAATTTATTTGGGATATGATGGCTGTTAAAATTGGTGGTAAAGATGTTATGGCAGTATCTATGTATCCTAAGGAAGGAAACCCTTTATGGGAAGACTGGTCTACTAAAGCCGTTGCTAGTACATTAGAATCGTATTCAAGAATGACATTTGATTATCCATATCATAAAGCCATTTCGGTACACGCTAAAAACCAGGGGATGGAATACCCAATGATTTGCTGGAATTTTGGTAGACCAGATGAAGAAGGTAACTATAGCGACCGTACAAAATATGGTATGATGGGAGTTATTATCCACGAGGTTGGCCATAACTTTTTTCCTATGATAGTAAATAGTGATGAGCGTCAATGGACATGGATGGATGAAGGTTTAAATACTTTTGTTCAGTATGTTGCAGAACAAGATTTTGGTAAAAAGCATCCAGAAGCATTGTCTCCACAACACAAGGATTTTCCATCAGATCGTGGTCCAGCACGTATGATTGTATCATATATGGGTGGTAATCAAGACTATATTGCACCAATTATGACTAAAGGACTTAATACCTACCAATTTGGAAATAATGCTTACGGTAAACCTGCTACAGCTTTAAATATTTTAAGAGAAACAGTTATGGGGCGTGAATTATTCGATTATGCATTTAAAGAGTATGCACAGCGTTGGATGTTTAAACATCCAACTCCAGAAGATTTTTTCAGAACCATGGAAGATGCTTCAGCATTCGATTTAGATTGGTTTTGGAGAGGTTGGTTTTATACTACCGATTGGGTTGATATAGGATTGAAAGAAGTTAAAAAATACTATGTTTCATCAGAGCCAAATGCTTATATGAAAAAGCTTATGAAAGAAAGAGGTATTAGCGAAAAACAATTAAGACCATTGGTTTACATGGTTGAAGAAGGTAGTGAAGAGTTTAAAGAGGATATGAAAAACGGAACTCCAAATGAGAACTCAGTACCTCTTAAAGAGTATATTATGGACAATTTTACTCTTGAAGAACAAAAGAATATAAAAGCACCTAAATATTTTTATAATATTACATTTGAAAAACCAGGTGGTTTAGTAATGCCTATTATTGTAGAATATACTTATGCAGATGGTACTTCGAAAACCGAAACCTATCCAGCTCAAATTTGGAGATTTAATGATAATGAGGTTAGTAAAGCAATTGCTTCAGAAAAAGAGATTGTGAGTATTAAAATAGATCCGAATTTAGAAACAGCAGATATTGATACCTCTAACAATTCATGGCCTAAAGAAGTAGGGAAAAGTCAGTTCGATCAATTTAAAGATAAAGTAAAAGGATAAATATTAAAAAAAAGCCAACTTTTAATAGTTGGCTTTTTTTTATTCTAACAAAACACTCACTATATTTGTAATGTGATATATCAACCTACATTTTTGTTTATAAGTGGTGGAGAAATAGCTTTTATACTATTTATTGCTATCATGGTTTTTGGTGCCGATAAGCTACCAGAAATAGCTCGTGGTTTAGGTAAAGGTATGCGTACACTTAAAGATGCTACCAACGATATTAAACACGAAATCACTAAAACAGCCGAAAAAAATGGCATAGATACTAGTATTACTACCGATGTAAAAAAAGAACTTGATAAAGTGAAAGACGATATAGAAGACTTTACAGGTTCTGTAAAACGTAAATTTTAGTCTTTTTTGTTAACTAGTGTTTGTTTGTAATTTGTTCTCCTTTTAAGTATACTTTTTCTATTTGATGGTTTCCAAATGAATAAGGTATAAATCCGTAAGAATTAATAGGTTTTGTAAGAGTGAGATTAGCCAGTTTTCCTTTAGTAATCGAGCCAACTTGTTGTTCTAATCCCATGGCATAAGCACCATTAATAGTAGCTGCATTAATGGCTTCTTCTGGTGTCATTTTCATTTTGATACATGCGGTAGATATTACAAAATTCATATTACCAGATGGAGTCGACCCAGGGTTGTAATCGGTTGCTAAAGCTAGTGGTAAACCTGCATCAATCATTCTTCTAGCTGGAGTGTAAGGAATACTTAAAAAATAGGAGCAGCTTGGTAAAGCCACAGGCATAGTTAATGTGTTTTGAAGCGCAGCAATATCTTCATCTCGCATTTCCTCTAAATGATCTACAGATAGTGCATTATATTTTACGCCAACTTGAACACCACCAATAGCGGTGAATTGATTAACGTGTATTTTAGGAATTAGCCCATGTTTTTTACCTGCTTCTAAAATGAGTTTAGTGTCTTCAACTGAAAAATATCCTGTTTCGCAAAAAATATCAACAAATTCTGCGAGATTTTCTGAAGCAATTTTTGGCATTACTTCTTGTATTAGCATATTAAGGTAGCCCGCTTTATTGTTTTTATAATTAGAAGGTACTGCATGTGCGCCTAAAAAAGTGGCTTTTATTTCAATAGGATAATTTTCTTTTAAGCGTTTAATTACACGAAGCATTTTCAATTCGGCATCAAGAGTTAATCCGTAACCCGATTTAATTTCAACAGCTCCAGTGCCTAACTGAATAATTTCTTCTAAACGGGTTTTGCTTTGGTTGTATAAATCATTTTCAGATGTTTCTTGAAGTTTTTTAGCTGAGTTTAAAATACCTCCCCCATTATTTGCTATAGCTTCATAAGATAATCCATTAATTCTATCAACAAATTCACCTTCTCTATTACCTGCATAAACAATATGGGTATGTGAGTCGCACCACGACGGTAAAATCATTTTTCCTGTTGCATCAACTACCTTGTCAAATTCTGAATTCGGACAATTATCCATATTTCCAAAATTAGAAATCACTCCGTTTTCAACCACTAAAAAGGCATCCTTAATGGTTGGTAAAGTTTTCATTGCTGAACCTGAAACAAAGTTAATTTGCGCTTCACGAACTTGAATAAGTTCTTTTATATTTTTAAATAAAGTAGTCATTAAAATAAGTTGTTTAATAAGTCATCTTCAACTAAATTAGGAAGTGTAACTTTTAAGTTAGGTGTTCGCTCCATTTCTCGTTTTATTGCGAATAAAGCTTCTTCGTTTCGTGCCCAACTTCTGCGTGCAATTCCGTTATTCACATCGTAAAAGAGCATACTTTTTAAACGTGTTTCAGCTTCTTTTGTACCATCTAGTAACATGCCAAAACCACCATTAATAACTTCGCCCCAACCAACGCCACCGCCGTTATGTATAGACACCCAAGTAGCACCTCTAAAGCTATCACCAATAACATTATGTATTGCCATATCTGCGGTAAATTTGCTGCCATCATAAATATTTGAAGTTTCCCTGTATGGAGAATCTGTTCCGCTAACATCATGATGATCTCTGCCTAAAACAACTGGTCCAATTTCACCTTTAGCAATAGCATCATTAAAAGCTTTAGCAATTTTACTACGCCCTTCTGCATCTGCATATAAAATACGTGCTTGAGAACCCACTACCATTTTATTTTTCTTTGCATCTTTTATCCAAGTGATATTATCTTGCATTTGCAATTGGATTTCTTCTGGAGAGTTTTCCATAATATCTTGTAAAACAGAAGCAGCAATGTTATCTGTTTTATCTAAATCTTCTGGTTTTCCAGAGGTACAAACCCAACGAAATGGCCCAAATCCATAATCGAAACACATAGGCCCCAAAATATCTTGAACGTAAGAAGCATATTTAAAGTCGATGCCATTTTTTGCCATAACATCGGCTCCAGCTCTGGATGATTCTAATAAAAAAGCATTACCATAATCGAAAAAATAGGTGCCTTTTGCAGTATGTTTATTTATTGATGTAGCATGACGGCGTAATGTAGCTTGTACTTTTTCTTTAAAGATTTCGGGTTCTTCGCGAATTAATCGATTAGATTCTTCGTAAGAGATATCGGCAGGGTAATAACCACCAGTCCAAGGAATATGCAACGAGGTTTGATCGGATCCAACGTGAACGAAAATATTATCTTCATCAAAACGCTCCCAAACATCCACTATATTTCCAATAAAAGCAATTGAAACGACTTCTTTATTTTTTTGTGCTTGTTTTACTCTGATAGCTAAGTCATCTATATTATCAATTAATACATCAACCCAGCCTTGTTCGTGCCGTTTGGTTGCTGCTTTGGCATTAACTTCGGCACAAACTGTAATACAACCAGCAATGTTTCCTGCTTTTGGTTGTGCACCACTCATACCACCCAATCCGGCAGTTAAAAATATTTTACCAGCGGGAGTTTCATCTTTTTGTAAAATTTTCCTAAAAGCATTCATAACGGTAATAGTTGTGCCGTGTACAATACCCTGTGGACCAATATACATAAACGAACCTGCTGTCATTTGTCCGTATTGAGAAACGCCCAATGCATTAAATTTTTCCCAATCGTCGGGCTGCGAATAATTTGGAATTACCATACCATTAGTTACTACAACTCTTGGGGCATTCTTTGAAGAAGGAAATAAACCCATAGGGTGACCAGAATATAGGTGTAAAGTTTGCTCATCGGTCATGGTTGCTAAATATTGCATAACCAAAAGGTATTGTGCCCAATTTTGGAACACAGCACCGTTGCCCCCATACGTAATTAATTCTTCGGGGTGTTGTGCCACAGCAGGATCTAGGTTGTTTTGAATCATTAGCATAATAGCCGCTGCTTGTGTACATTTTGCTGGATATTCAACTATATCTCTTGCATATATTTTGTAGTTTGGTTTAAAGCGGTACATGTAAATACGACCAAAATCTTGTAATTCTTGGGCAAATTCTAAAGCTAATTCTTCGTGCCATTTTTTAGGAAAGTAGCGTAAAGCATTACGAATAGCAAGTTGTTTTTCGCCTTTAGATAAAATATCTTTTCGTTTTGGTGCTCTATTGGTATTTTTTGGATAGGCGCGTTTTACTGGTAATTCAGTTGGAATACCTTGTAATATGTGTTCTTTAAAAGTCATAATTTAGAATGTATTAATGTACAATAAAAACTTGATTTTTCACCATTGTTATTAAGGTGTTGATGTCGTCTTTTAAAACACGATCATCTTCTAGTTTAGTAACTTTACTTCTTATAATTTTGAAATTTTCTTCAATTATTTTTGAAAATGTATTCGGTCTTCTAAACTCCATAGCTTGCGCCGCATACATTAATTCAATAGCTAAAATCTTTTCAACATTTCCTAAAATCTGATTAAATTGGCGTCCCGATATGCTGCCCATAGACACATGATCTTCTTGTCCTAAAGATGTTGGAATACTATCTGCCGATGGTGGAAAACACAACGATTTATTCTCGGTTACCAATGCTGCTGTAGTATATTGCGGAATCATAAAACCTGAGTTTAAACCACCAGCTTTGGTTAATAAACGCGGTAATCCGTATTTGCCTTCTAATAATAAATAGCACCGTCGGTCTGCAATATTGCCTAATTCTGAAGCTGCAATAGAAGTGTAATCTAAAGCCATGGCCAATGGTTGTCCATGAAAATTTCCTCCAGAAATGGCTTCAGTTTCACTTAATACAATAGGATTGTCGGTTACCGAATTCATTTCAATTTCTGCCAATTCATTCAAATGATAATAGGCATTTCTTGAAGCACCGTGAACCTGTGGCATGCAGCGAATAGAATACGGATCTTGCACACGTTCGCATTCAAAATGATTTTCAACATTTTGAGAATCTTTCAATAACATTCTTATGCGTTCGGCGACTTTTAAATTACCTTTAAACGGACGAATTTTATGCAAGGCTTCTTTAAATGGTGAAGCACTGCCTTGAAAACCTTCTAAACTCATAACACCAGAAACATCTGCTAAATCAAGTAGATATTCCATTTTTTTTAACCCAACAATAGTGTGCGCTAAAATAAATTGTGTGCCATTAATTAGTCCTAAACCCTCTTTAGCTTCCAATTTCATTGGTTTTAAACCGTGTTGTTCCAAAACTTTTTTTGCAGGTTCGATAGCATCACCAATCCAAAATTCACCTTCGCCTAATAATGGTAAAAATAAATGAGATAAGGGTGCTAAATCTCCAGAAGCTCCAACCGAGCCTTGTTCTGGGACTATAGGTAACAGATTGTTTTCAATAAAATATAAAATGCGTTCAATCAATTCTAAGCGCACTCCAGAAAATCCTTGGCATAATGCATGCACTTTGCAAATCATCATGATTTTTGATAGTTCTTTATCAATCGGATTTCCAACACCAACTGCATGGGTGATTAATAAGTTTTCTTGCAGTTTACTGGTTTGCTTGGGTGTAATTTGAACATCGCACAAAGGACCAAAACCTGTATTAATGCCATAAACCGCTTTGTTAGAACTGGCTATGGTTTCAACTTTTTGTCGACAATCGTTTACTTTGTTTTTAACTTCTTTAGTAATTACTGCTTTTAAAGTACCGTTTGCAATGGCAATAGCTTTATTAACTGTAAGATGCTCTATTCCGTATTTAAACATATTTTTTGTGTAATGGATATATTGACAAAGTTATTCTTATTTTTGATGCTTATTAATATTAATAATGTGATTAATTAATAACTATGAAGCATCAATTGGAGTTAAGGCATCTTAAATATTTTATTACTGTTGCCGAAGATTTGCATTTTAGAAAAGCGGCAGAACGCTTGTTTATTTCTCAACCAGGGTTGAGCAGACAAATAAAACAAATGGAAGACGATTTGGGAATTAAATTGTTTGAACGGCATAACAGAAAGGTGGAATTAACAAAAGCAGGATATTACCTAAAAACTGAAATCACACAAAATTTAAAGGATTTAGACCGCATTTTTAATCAAGCAAAATTGTTAAACGATGGGATTGGTGGCGATTTAAAATTTGGTTATGTGGGCTCTGCAATGCAAAAAATCATACCAAATTTACTCTTGAAATTTAGAACAGAAAATCCAAATGCTCAATTTAGTTTAAAAGAGTTAGATAATCAAAAGCAAATAAATAGTTTACTCTCTCATGATATTGATATTGGTTTTGTAAGGTTAGAACGCGTACCAAGAGATCTAGAAATAAAACCTGTTTTAAAAGAGAATTTTTGTTTGGTTTTACCTGAAAATCACCCAATAAACACAAGTAACTTTAAAAACTTTAAGCAATTTAAAAACGATGCTTTCATTCTATTCGATTCTAAATATAGTACATCTTATTTCGAAAAAGTGATGCAAATTTTTGATGATAATGGTTTTACTCCAATTATTGCACACAATACCATTCATGCAAGTTCTATATATAAACTGGTTGAAAATAATTTCGGTATTTCTATTGTTCCAAAATCGCTTCAAACTCAAAATATAAAAGGGATTAAGTTTATAGAACTTAAAAATATTTCACAAAAAACAGTATTATCTGTAGTTTGGAATAAAAAGAATAGAAACCCCATTTTGGAAAAGTTTTTAAATCATATTGATTAAAAACTTGCTTTGTATACTGTTATAAAATTCCATACTTTTGGCATCAAATAGAAAATAAACTATAAAGAATGGAATGTCTAATTAAATTCTATTATTAAAAGACATTACGAACAACAATTAAAAACAAATAAAAATAATTAGATGAAAACAATTAAACTTTTAAGTATTGCTTTAGTGGGAACTGTGTTATTTTCTTGTAATAAAAGTGGAGTAACTAATAAAGCACTAAACACTCAACTTGATTCTGTGAGTTATGCTATTGGAATGGATGTAGCAAGAAATATAAAAACAAATGCTTCTGAAATAGATAAAGATATTTTTATTCAGGGTTTAGTTAATGTATTAGACTCTACTTCAATGTTAATTGAGGAAGAAAAAGCAAGAGAAGTTATAAATGTTTACTTCAAATCAAAACAAGAAGAAGCAAGAGCAAAGCAGCAAGCTGAAGCTTTAAAGAAAGTTGAAGAGCAGTTTAACGATAACAAAGTTGCTGGTGAAAACTTTTTAGAAGAAAACAAAACAAAAGAAGGTGTGCAAACTACAGCTTCAGGTTTACAATACATTGTTTTAAAAGAAGGAACTGGAGAAAAGCCAGAAGCGGCTTCTAAAGTAAAAGTACATTATCATGGAACTAATATCGATGGTGAAGTTTTTGATAGTTCAGTAGATAGAGGTACTCCATCAGAATTTTTAGTAAATCAAGTTATTAAAGGATGGACAGAAGGTTTACAATTAATGCCAGTAGGTTCAAAATATAAATTCTTTATTCCACAAGAATTGTCTTATGGTGCTTTTCCACGTCAAGGAGGTAAAATTAAACCATTTGATGCTTTAATTTTTGAGGTTGAATTATTAGAAATAATTAAGTAGTTTATTTAAAAGTTACTTAATATTTAATTTAAACAGGAAGCTTGCTTCCTGTTTTTTTGTTTTAAAAGGATAGAATAGTGCAATAAACAAATCAAGATTGTAACTTTGCATACTTCTAAAAATAAAGAATCTATGAGCCATAAAGCAGGTTTTGTAAATATTATTGGTAACCCAAATGTGGGAAAATCTACATTAATGAATGCCTTTATTGGTGAAAAATTATCGATTATCACATCAAAAGCTCAAACTACGCGTCACCGGATTTTAGGTATTGTAAACGGCGACGATTTTCAAGTGTTATTTAGCGATACGCCAGGGATTATAAAACCGGCTTACGAGTTGCAACAATCTATGATGGGGTTTGTTAAATCTGCTTTTGAAGATGCCGATGTTTTACTTTATATGGTTGAAATTGGTGAGCAAGAGTTAAAAGATGAAGCTTTTTTTAATAAAATTAAAAATTCTAAAATCCCAGTTTTATTACTGTTAAATAAGATTGATAAATCAGATCAACAACAATTAGAAACTCAAGTGCAACTTTGGACAGAAAAAGTACCCAATGCTGAAATTATCGCTATTTCTGCTTTAGAAGGTTTTAATGTAAAAGAAGTATTTAATCGTATTATAGAATTGCTTCCAGAATCGCCAGCATTTTATCCAAAAGATCAGTTAACCGATAAGCCTGAGCGATTCTTTATAAATGAAAGTATTCGCGAGAAAATTTTAATGCATTACAAAAAGGAAATTCCGTATGCTGTAGAAATTGAAACCGAGGAGTTTTTTGAAGAAGAAAATATTATACGCATTCGCTCTGTAATTATGGTAGAGCGAGAGACTCAAAAAGGTATTATTATTGGGCATAAAGGCTCTGCTTTAAAACGAGTTGGTATAGAAGCTAGAAAAGATTTAGAGAAATTCTTTGGTAAGCAAATTCATTTAGAATTGTTCGTAAAAGTTAATAAAAACTGGCGTAGTAACCAAAATCAATTAAAGCGTTTTGGGTATAATAATTAATGTGAGTTCGACATAAATAGGATTAAATTTAAATAAAGCTAAAAACTTAATTTTTTGTCAAGAGCGTAGTCGAAGGACATTAATCGTTAACACACTTGCTGCATGTAATTAACACAAATTTATGTTTCAAGGTAACAATCAGTTTTCAATAAGTAGTATATTTAAATCAAAAATTTTTATATGATTTATTTAAGACCTTTCATTTTAATTTTAGCCATATTATTATCAATTCAATCAAACTCTCAAACAGACGAGCAAGTTTTAAGAGAAATTTATACCCAATCTTTAACAAACGGTAAAAGTTATGATTGGTTAAATCATCTTTCAAACCAAATAGGAGGAAGGTTGTCAGGCTCTTTAAATGCCGAAAAAGCAGTAGCTTATACCAAAGAGGAACTAGAAAAATTAGGATTGGATAAAGTTTGGTTACAACCCGTTATGGTGCCAAAATGGGTTCGTGGCGCAAAAGAATATGCCTATATCGAAACAAAATCAAAAGGTTTCGAAACAGCAAAAACTACCACCGTTAATATTTGTGCATTAGGTGGTTCTGTGGCAACAAATCCACTAGGTATAAAAGCAAATATTGTTGAGGTTAAAACTTTTGAAGAATTAAAAGCTTTAGGCGAAGAAAAAATTAAAGGAAAAATAGTATTCTATAACAGACCTATGCAACCCGAATTGATTAGCACATTTGAAGCCTATGGAGGTTGTGTAAATCAGCGTTATTCTGGAGCAGTTGAGGCCTCAAAATACGGTGCAGTTGGTGTTATTGTACGCTCAATGAATTTAAGGTTAGACGATTTGCCACACACAGGGGCTATGAGTTACGGCGATTTACCTAACGAAAAACGAATTCCTTCTGCGGCAATAAGTACGAATGATGCTGAATTGTTAAGTACGATGCTTGAATTAGATAAATCCATAAATTTTTATTTTAAGCAAAGTTGTAAACAACTAAAGGACGTGTTATCGTATAATGTTATTGGTGAAATTACTGGTAGTGAATTCCCTAACGAATATATGATAGTTGGTGGACATTTAGATTCGTGGGATTTAGGAGATGGCTCGCATGATGACGGAGCAGGAGTGGTACAGTCTATGGACGTTTTAAGATTATTAAAAGAATCAGGAATTAAGCCAAAGCGAAGTATTAGAGTCGTGCTATTTATGAATGAAGAAAACGGGTTACGTGGTGGCAATAAATATGCTGAAGTTGCCAAACAAAAAGGAGAAAACCATGTGTTTGCTCTTGAAAGTGACTCTGGCGGGTTTACACCTCGTGGTTTTAGTTTCGATTGTAGTGATGCCAATTTTAATCAAGTATTAAGCTGGAAATATTTATTTAAACCCTATTTGATTCATTATTTTGAAAAGGGCTATGGAGGCGCAGATATTGGTCCTTTAAAAACCGATGCTGTCGTGTTAGCTGGTTTGCGTCCAGATTCTCAGCGTTATTTTGATCATCATCATGCAAGTAATGACACATTTGAACATGTTAATAAACGTGAGTTAGAATTAGGAGCTGCTACTATGACTTCGTTAATATATTTATTTGATAAATATGGAGTAAATCCTATTCCTAATCAAAAAACAATAAAAAACTAAAGACCTAGATTTTAAAGAAAAGGAAAAAGCAATGCTTTATATATCTGCTAATGGTTATATGTTCTCGTTAATTAATAAAGGTTGCGAAAAAAGTTACGATTATGTAATGACCTTAAAACCTAAATAAAATGAAAAAAATAACTTTATTATTAGCTTTGTTGTTGTCCATATTTACTATGGCACAAAGTGAAGAAAAATTGCCTTATTACGAAATTCCAGAACATCCAGAAACTTATACAGCTGGAACTGTTGCAGCCAGAATGGTTGATGGTTTAGGATTTAGATACTATTGGGCAACTGAAGGATTAAGACCAGAAGATTTAAATTATAAACCTAGTGAAAGTGGACGAACAAGCGCAGAAACAATCGATCATATTTTTGGTTTATCTAATTTTATTCTGAATTCTATTTCTAGCGAAGAAAGAAAAAAGGATGCTACCGATTTATCTTTTGATGAAAAAAGAAAACAGACTTTGTTGAATATTGAAAAGGCCTCAAATATTTTAAGAGCGTCAGATGATATTTCTAAATATGATAACGATAGATTTCCGTTTTGGAATATAATAAACGGTCCAATTGCAGATGCACTTTGGCATTGCGGACAAGTGGTTATGCTTCGTCGTGCTTCTGGAAACCCGTTTAATTCTAAAGTGAGTGTTTTTAGTGGTAAGTTAAGAGATTAGGTTTGAATAATATTAATTTTTAGCAAACCTAATCTCTTAAAACATTTTAATAAGCTTTTTAAAATTGAAAATAAATAAATTGTTCTCCACTACCTTGTGCGATGCATATTAGGAAAAATATGATTGCCCAAAAAATTCCTAAAACAATAGGTGACGTTTTTTGAGAGGCTTCTTTCATTGATGTATTTCTCATAATCCAATGGCATAAAAATAGAATTCCAATTACTACACTAACTTTAATGATATCGAATGAAGAAAGAATCTTTTCTCCATCTGTCTGTAAGTAGAACATCGACTTTATCATATTCCAAGCCGTATCAAATTCTCTAGCTCTAAAAAATACCCAAGTAATATTTACACAACTAAAGGTAATAAACGCTAAAAACAATCCATTCCATTTAGTTATTTTAAAGGGTAAATACTTTTTCTGTAATTTTTCTAATATAAGGTAAGCACCATGTAACCCTCCCCAAACAATAAACGTCCAAGCAGCACCATGCCATAATCCGCCTAATAACATAGTTAACATTAAGGCTACATACATTTTGGTAATTCCATGTCTATTTCCACCTAAAGGAATATATAAATAGTCTTTTAACCAACTTGATAGAGAAATATGCCAGCGTTTCCAGAATTCTGAAAAGCCTAACGAAGCGTAAGGGTATCTAAAGTTATCTGGTAAAATTATACCTAGCATTAAAGCAATTCCAATAGCACAAGTAGAATAGCCTGCAAAATCAAAAAATATTTGTCCAGAAAATGCAATGGTTCCAACCCAAGCATCAATACCATGAAGAATTTTTCCTGAGCCAAAAATAGCATCTGAGGTATCAGCTAATAGTGTGTCTGCCATAACAACTTTTTGAAAAAGTCCAATAGTTAAAAGAAATACACCCCAAATAAATTGATTTGCTGTAGCTTTTTTTTCTTCATAAAATTGAGTAATTAAATCTTTAGCTCTAACAATTGGGCCAGCAACTAATTGTGGAAAGAATGTAACGTACAATGCAAAATCTAAAAATGTTCTTGCTGGTTTAATTTTGCCTTTATACATATCTATAGTGTACGACATAGTTTGAAAGGTGTAAAAAGAAATACCCATTGGCAAAATAATATCCATAGGTTGAGCCGTAAACTCAATGCCAATACTATTTAATAATAGAACAAAGTTTTCTAAAAGAAAATCACCATATTTAAAAAATGCTAAAAAACCAAGATTAACAAACATGCTAAGCAGTAACCAGAACTTTCTTTTTCTTTGATTTACTTCTGCCGCTAATTTGTTTCCAGCGGTCCAATCTACTATTGTAGATATCCATAACAAAATAACTAAAGGCGGATTCCACAAACCGTAGAATATATAACTCGATAATAAAAGCATACGTTTTTTACCGGTCCAATTAAATATTTTAGAATAATATAGTACAAGTACTATAATTAAAAACACTACAAAACTTAATGAATTGAATAACATAGCTTAATTGGTTTTTTGGTTAGGTAAAACGTTGTCTTCAATCATGATTTTTGCAAGTTCAGTAGTAAAGAATTTGGCATCTTTAGAAGATAGATGTGACCATTCTGGGCATATAAGACCTTTAAACTGCTCGTAATCTTCGTAATGATAACCTTTTGCGTTGGTTTGCCTTAATAATTCGTTCCAAACTTTTTCTCTAGGTAACATATGTGCTTCTCCAGCTCTAAAAGGACCAGAAGAAGGGCATCTTAGAAAAATAAGATTTCCACCTTTTTTTATAAATGCTTTCGCATCGTTAACCAGAAATTTCATTGTAGGTTCTACATCTGGCGGCGGAGAAACTTTCATAATAAACTCCCAAAAGTTTGTAACTTTTCGGGTAAAGGTAGTGTCGGTAACTGTTCTGTCTAGCATTAATGTATTTCTATCCTCAACCGTATTTTGAAAGTTTACTAAGTGAACAGGACTAGGTACACGTTCACCAACTTTAATTCGTCTTAGGAGCGACTTTAAATCTATATCATCCATATATAACTCTTCATCTGCTGACATTAAAACAAAGTTCTTTTGAAGAGGAAGTGATAATTTATGATTTAAACGTTGCGCATAGGTACGATTATAAAAATAATCAACTTTACTTTGAGGACGGTCCCAAGGCATTGCTTTTGGATATAAAGTAGAAAATGTTAAAACTGTTGTAACACCCAAAATTATGGTTCCTTTAAAGTCTGTATTATTAACAATATCATGAAAAACGGGTAGAGGAGATGATCCAGGAATAGCTAATTGAACAGGTCTAATTCCAGTTTCTGCTTCAAATTCATTCAATTGAATATCGAATAAAACTCTTGATGAACCGAGTAAGAGTATGTCTTTATCTGTTGAAGTATTTACTTTAGCTCTTTGGTTAGCCCAAAGTCCTTTGTCATCATTAAGATTTGGTGTGTATCCCTGAGAACGCCAATAGCTTTCCCAGGCAAATAACCCTATAATGCTTGCAGATAGGGCTATAATGAGAGATGTTTTTAATTGCATGTGAGTGTTTTTAGTGGTAAGTTAGAGAGTAAATTAACCTATAAAAAAGCCCAATTATTATTGGGCTTTTTTTATTTAGCTTTAAAATTAGTTAGATAACTCTTTGTTAAGGGTATAAATATAGGCCCAATCATTATCAACACAAGCTCTAAACTTTGCTCTTAATTCATCTGTTTTCTTTTTACCATTAGCTTTTTCGTAAACTTTCCAAACACCATCTCTTTCAACATCTAATTCAGCAAAGTTTTTGAAAGGAATACCAACAAAATAATCTGAAACTTCTGGAGCTCCACCTATTGTACTATACCATGTTCCTCTTCCATCTCCTTCAGCGTTTTTAATTGCCTTGCTAGTTTCCGAAATTACATGATTAAAATCAGTTGAATTATTAACCTGTACATTATATACCCAAACTAAGCCAGTGTCTTCTGGCATGGGCGAACTTCTACTTAGCTTAGGCAAAGAGCGCGCTAAGTTGTAATGAATACTTTTAACATGCGGCATAATTAAATTAACAACAATCATTCTGCATTCTTTTCCAGCATCATCTCCTTTTTCATCCATTTCAGCCCAATTAGCCATAACACTTGTCATGGTATAAACACTACCTTCACCTTGAAGTCGTTTCCACATATTCCACTTATCTTCTCCATTGTTTTCTAAATAACATTCTTTCCATGCTTTTACGCCTTGAATAAATTGAGCATTATGACCGGGTTTTACTGTAATCTCAGATAGATTTAGTAAAATAGATTCATTTTGTTGCGCCACCAATAGCATTGGTAATAATAGCAATAAATACAATGATTTTTTCATAATTCTGGTTGGTTTTTGTTAATATAATGCGTGTTAGAACTATTCTAACAGGTTTACAAAAATGATAAGGGGTAAGTGGTATTAAGCTAATTAAAATAGTGAAAACTAAGGGAGAGTAAGTTTACACAAAATATTTGTAGCTAAATGTAGTGATATTAATAATAAGAGAAATTAACATTTGTTAATTTCTCTTATTATTAATTTTAGATAGTTTTTGTTGTTGCTTTATAGTAAGGGTGCTTCCGTCATGGCTCCAACCAGGAGCAGCAAATGCATACATAAATTTATGATACCAGTTTTTAGACTTTTTCATGTCGTTCCAGATATCTTTATATTCATGTGTTAAAATTACTAATGGATTATAGGAGTTAGGTGGGTGAGAAACACCATATTTTATATCTATAGTCTCGTCAAGTTCTTTCCAAGTGCCAAAAAGTCTATCAAAAATATTTAGAAAACCACCATGATTTTTATCCATGTATTCTATATTTTGTGCATGATGTACCTGATGCATGGTATGGGTGTTAAATACTCTTTCAACAATCCCCAGTTTTGGTATAAAAGCAGAATGTAGTTGAAATTGCCATAAAGCTTCAATGCCTAAGCATACAACAAGCATTTCTGGAGGAAAACCAAGAGCAGGAATCCACATATAAAAAAAGGGTTTATAAAAAATAGTAAACCAACCGTTTCTTACTGCGGTACCTAAATTAAATTTATTTGAAGAATGGTGTACAATATGAGCAGCCCAAAGTAAACGTACATTATGGTTTTGTCTGTGAAACCAATAGTAACTAAAATCATCTAGCAATTGACAAATAAGCCATATGTACCATGCATAACCAAAAGATTTCCAACCCATAATGTTAGTACGAATACCATCTATTTCTGGATTAAAAACATCGTAAACATAATTAAATAGAACAATGGCTGCAATAGTTTTAGTAAGAGGAGCAATAATGGTTGAGCCTATACCCATTGTAAGACTAGCTGATAAATCTTTCCAATTATATAAATCTTTTTTTTTGTTATTATGTTTGCTATATGCTAATTCTAGGAGGATAAGACCAAGAAAACATGGAACACCATAAACTAATGGGTTAGTGAAATTCATTAAAATATTGTCATTTGCTCAAAAATAGGTCGATTTTTTATTCTTACTTTAGTTTTTAGTTAGAGTTTTTAAAAATAAAACCCTGTATCTATTTTAACGGACAGATACAGGGTTGATTATATATTATTATTTATTTTGTTAGAGTTGTCTTTTATTTAATCAATTCTTTTTCTTTTTTAGTTGAGAAATCAACTTCTACCTGATTTTTCAAAATATCATCAAAAGTTTCTCTTTTTCGTATTAAATGTGCTTTGTTATTGTACCATAAAACTTCTGCTGGACGATAACGTGAATTGTAGTTACTCGCCATAGAAAAGCAGTATGCACCTGCATTTTTAAAGCATAATATATCGCCTTCATTTATTTCATTAATACGACGATTGTTTCCAAAAGTATCCGTTTCACAAATGTAACCTACAACCGTATAAAAACGCTCGCGTCCATCAGGATTAGATAGGTTTATTATATCATGATGCGACCCATAAAACATGGGGCGAATTAAATGATTAAACCCAGAGTCAACTTGAGCAAAAACCGTTGAAGTTGTTTGTTTTACTGCGTTTACGGTTGTTAGAAATCTACCAGATTCACTCACTAAAAATTTTCCAGGTTCGAAAGCTAAGGTTAATTCTTTTCCATAGTCTTTACAAAATTGATTGAATTTAGAAGATAGTTTTTTTCCTAATTCTTCAATATTGGTTTCTATATCTCCAACCTTATAAGGTACTTTAAAACCAGATCCAAAATCTATAAAGTCTAAATTTTTAAATGCTTTTGCGGTTTCAAAAAGTATTTCACTGGCATATAAAAACACATCAATATCTAAAATATCACTACCTGTATGCATATGAATGCCATTAATAGTCATTTTGGTATTTTCTACAATACGCAATAAATGTGGAATTTGATGGATTGAAATACCAAACTTAGAATCGATATGTCCCACAGAAATATTACTATTCCCTCCAGCCATAACATGAGGGTTGATACGTATACAAACAGGAATATTTGGATGCTTTGTGCCAAATTGCTCTAAAATAGCTAGGTTATCAATATTTATTTGAACTCCTAGTTTTGCTGCTTCTTCAATTTCTGCTAACGACACGCCATTAGGTGTGAAAATTATTTCTTCAGGCGAAAAACCAGCAGCTAATCCAAGTTGTAATTCTTGAATTGAAACTGTATCAATCCCAGATCCTAAACGTTTAAATAATTTTAATATAGAAATATTTGATAAAGCTTTTACAGCATAATTTAACTTTAAAGTCTTAACACTTTTAAAAGCATTGGTTAAACGATTATATTGAGCTGTAATTTTTTCAGCATCATAAACGTAAACAGGACTTCCATATTCTTTAGCTATATTTAGCAACTGGTTATTAGTCATAAGTGCAATATTATTTTTTTCAAAGATATTTTATTATTTTCAAAAAAAAATTAATAATTATAAAATTAATGAAATTAAACAAAATGTTTATTATTTAACAATTAATAAATTTGTAACTTTAATTTTCTTCATTCTTAAATAAAATATTAGTGTAATTAATAGCTATTATTTACATTTGCGCATCTTAAACTATTAAGCAAGTTATGAATTTACACGAATATCAAGGTAAAGAAATATTAAGCACTTTTGGAGTACGCATACAACGCGGTATTGTAGCTCAAAATGCACAAGAAGCTGTTGCTGCTGCAAAGCAATTAACACAAGAAACTGGTACGAGTTGGCATGTAATTAAGGCCCAGGTTCATGCTGGTGGACGTGGTAAGGGCGGTGGTGTAAAGCTTGCTAAAAACTTGCAAGAGGTTGAAACCATTGCGGGACAAATTATTGGGATGAATTTAATTACACCTCAAACATCTGCAGAAGGAAAGAAAGTACACCAAGTTTTAATAGCTGAAGATGTGTATTACCCAGGCGAAACCGAAACCAATGAATTTTATATGTCGGTATTATTAAATCGTGGTACGGGGCGTAATATGATTATGTATTCTACTGAAGGTGGAATGGATATTGAAACAGTAGCTGAAGAAACACCTCATTTAATATTTACAGAAGAAGTTGATCCGTCTGTTGGTTTAATGCCGTTTCAAGCAAGACGTGTTGCTTTTAATTTAGGATTGTCTGGATTGGCATTTAAAGAAATGACAAAGTTTGTTACTAATCTTTATACGGCTTATGTAAAATCGGATTCGTCTCTGTTCGAAATAAACCCAGTTTTAAAAACAAGCGATAATAAAATAATGGCTGTTGATGCTAAGGTTACCATTGATGATAATGCCTTATACAGACATAAAAATTACGTTGATTTACGCGATATACGTGAAGAAAGTGCTATTGAAGTTGAAGCTGGAGAACTAGGTTTGAATTATGTAGATTTAGATGGCAATGTTGGTTGTATGGTAAACGGTGCTGGACTAGCAATGGCAACTATGGATTTAATAAAGCAAGCAGGTGGAGAGCCAGCAAACTTTTTAGATGTAGGTGGTACTGCCGATGCAGCTCGTGTTGAAGCTGCTTTTAAAATTATATTAAAAGACCCAGCTGTAAAAGCTATATTAATTAATATTTTTGGAGGTATAGTACGTTGCGATCGTGTGGCTCAAGGTGTTATTGATGCTTATAAGAATATGGGGAATATTAATGTGCCTATTATTGTACGTTTACAAGGAACAAACGCAGACATTGCAAAAGAGTTAATTGATAATTCTGGTTTAGATGTAATGAGTGCTACCGAATTTCAAGAAGCTGCAGATAAAGTACAGCAAGTATTAGGTTAATTTAAACAATGTCTCTCTAAGCATAGTCGAATAATCTTAATAAATAAAAAAAGAGCAATGATTTAATCATTGCTCTTTTTTTGTGTTATGTTTTCTTTTTTTTTTGGCATTGGCCCTCTTAAATGAATAACCAAACCGTTCAAAAAATTTCGTAAAATTTGATCACCACATTCCATATATTTTGGATGATCTTCTTTTCTGAAAAAAGCTCCTAGCTCACTTTTAGAAATTCTAAAATCAACTAAACTTAAAATTTTTATAATATCATCATCCCTTAATTTTAATGCTACACGTAATTTTTTTAAAACATCGTTATTTGTCATATCTGTTATATTCTTTTTTGGCTTGTATTTCGTCGATTCTAATTAAAACCCAATACTTTCTTAGCGTTTTTAAACTTTTGTAAAGATACCTAAATATTGTTTTTTAATGATAGTATTTGAAAAACGAAATAAAACATCGTATTTCATTGTAATTCAGTTGTTTATTTTAATTTTTTATTATGAAAACTGCATAGGGAAAAATGATGAAATGCAATTTTATTAGGTAAACAAAAGACTGCTATTGATGAAGTAAATAAAAATCACGACCAAATACGTTCCATTTTTCGATAAGTTACATTATATCTACGATTATTAAATAACTGTTCTGTGTAACTTTATATTGTAATTAATTTATCCCTTTAAACATGGTTAATAGAGTAGAAAAATTGAGTCTTTTATCTGAGATGATTGCTTTTGCAAAATATGATAAAGACATAAAAAATATAGAATATAACTTTTTGTTAGGTGTTGCAAAACAGCTTGAAATATCTCGAGAAGATTTCGAATATTTAATTGAACACCCTGTTACTTATACACATTTAAAATCTCATAGTGAGCGTATTGTTCAGTTTCACAGATTAGTTTTATTAATGAATATTGAGCAGAAGTATGGTGAAGAAAATAACTCTGCTGGAGTTATAAAGCTTTATAATTTTGGACTTCGAATGGGGTTAAGTCACGAATCAATAACTAAGGTTTTATATTTAATGGAAAGTTTTCCAAATAAAATTGTGCCACCAGATGTTTTAATAGATATTTTTAAAACACAGTATAATTAATCCATTTATCTAACAAGTATTTTCTTTTTAAGAAGAGTTTGAAGTGTTAATTTTTAAAGAGCTTGTTAGATATAGAAAAGCTAAAAGTTTATACTTTTAGCTTTTCTAGTTTATTTTGGTAATTTTTAATCTCGTCTCTTAACTTTGCAGCTACAATAAAGTCTAGTGCTTTTGCAGCTTCTTCCATAAGTTTTCGCTTATCTCGAATTTTCTTTTCCAATTCTGGTTTGCTTAAATATTCGCTTTCTGGTTCAGCAGCTTTTGCAGCTTCCAACTCATAACCATACGTGCTTACTGAGTTTTTTGACAATGCATTATCCAAACTTTTGTTTAATGCTTTTGGTACTAGATTATGTTTAGTATTGTACGCCATTTGTTTTTCTCGTCTGTATTCAGTTTCATCAATAGTTTTTTGCATGCTTTTGGTAATTTTATCAGCATACATAATGGCTTTCCCATTAAGGTTTCTTGCGGCTCTACCAACGGTTTGTGTTAGTGATCGCGCCGAACGTAAAAATCCTTCTTTATCAGCATCTAAAATTGCTACGAGCGATACTTCGGGTAAATCTAAACCTTCTCTAAGTAAGTTTACACCAACTAAAACATCAAATAAGCCTTTACGTAAATCTTGCATAATTTCAACACGTTCTAAAGTATCCACATCACTATGAATGTAACGGCAGCGTATTTGAATTCTATCTAAATATTTAGTCAATTCTTCTGCCATTCGTTTAGTAAGTGTAGTTACCAAGGTGCGTTCGTCTTTTTCAACACGTTGCTGAATTTCTTCAATTAAATCATCAATCTGATTTAAACTTGGGCGTACTTCAATAATAGGATCTAATAAACCTGTTGGACGAATTACTTGTTCTACGTAAATACCATCTGTTTTTTGCAATTCATAATCGGCTGGTGTAGCACTTACATAAATAACTTGATTTTGAATGGCTTCAAATTCTTCAAATTTTAAGGGACGATTATCCATTGCTGCTGGCAATCTAAAACCATATTCTACCAAATTTTCTTTTCTACTTCTGTCACCTCCATACATGGCATGTACTTGTGAAATAGTAACGTGACTTTCATCTACAATCATTAAATAATCATCTGGAAAATAATCTAACAAACAGAAAGGGCGCGTTCCAGGTAAACGTCTATCTAAATAGCGTGAGTAGTTTTCAATACCAGAGCAATATCCTAATTCGCGTATCATTTCTAAATCGAATTCGGTACGCTCTTTTAATCGTTTAGCTTCTAAATGTTTACCTATTTCTTTGAAATAATCATGTTGCTTTACTAAATCATCTTGAATGTCTTTAATAGCACCTTGTAAAACATCTGGTGAGGTTACAAACATGTTTGCAGGATAAATAGTCAGTTGATCATATTTTTCTATAACCTCATTGGTTTGAATATTAAAGGATTCTATATCTTCAATTTCATCTCCAAAAAAATGAATTCTGAAAGCATCATCGGCGTAACTTGGAAATATATCAACGGTATCGCCTTTAATTCTGAAGTTTCCGTGCTTAAAATCGGCTTCGGTACGCGAATATAAACTTTGTACTAATTGATGTAATAATTTTGTTCTGGAAATGACTTGATCTCGTTTTAAGGCGA
Organism: uncultured Wocania sp.; assembly: GCF_964021735.1. Taxonomy (NCBI): domain Bacteria; kingdom Pseudomonadati; phylum Bacteroidota; class Flavobacteriia; order Flavobacteriales; family Flavobacteriaceae; genus Wocania; species uncultured Wocania sp. Next base: position 25,693 of record NZ_CAXIBN010000020.1, read on the forward strand.
CAACATTTTTTTGAAATTCAACTGGATTCCCAATACCATAAATACAAGAAACGGAAGCTACAACTAGTACATCTCTTCTGCCAGAAAGTAGAGAAGAAGTGGCGCTCAAACGCATTTTTTCAATTTCTTCATTTATCGATAAATCTTTTTCTATATAAACTCCAGAAACAGGAATATAAGCTTCGGGTTGATAGTAGTCGTAATACGATACAAAATACTCGACCGCATTATTTGGAAAAAACTGTTTAAACTCTGAATATAATTGAGCTGCAAGTGTTTTGTTGTGTGCTAAAACTAAGGTTGGTCGTTGCACTTCTTCAATAACATTCGCTACCGTAAAGGTTTTGCCAGAACCTGTAACACCAAGTAGAGTTTGATATTTTTCATCAGTATTTATACCATTAACTAATTGCTTTATAGCTTGAGGCTGATCGCCCGTGGGGTTAAATTCTGAATTGATTTTGAACTGCATTTTGCAAAATTAAGCAAAATAAACGGGTTATCGTTTTAAAGTGAAATGCCCCATAAATTGTCGTCCATCTTGAAGAAAGACCTTAAACCAATAATCATCGGTATTTAATAATTTACCATTAAAAGTACCATCCCAACCATCAGACT